>JAGVXJ010000079.1 GCA_018303895.1 Candidatus Pacearchaeota archaeon | reverse complement strand
TATTCACATTTTCTTTTACTTTCTTAATCCAAGAATAATTTACTGGAACGGAATTATTTTCCGTGGCTAATCTTCCATGAACTGTAATTGCATCTGCTCCAGCGGATTCGATTTTTTTTGAAACTTCTAAAACATTGTTCTTATTAAAACCAAGGCGTATTTTTGCCGTCGTCGTGAATCCGCTATCTTTCAAAATCTGAATCATCTTTTTTATTTTATTTGGACTTTTGAGAAGATAACTTCCAGAGCCATGATCAATTGTCAATTCCGAAGGACATCCACAGTTTAAGTCAACAACATCGAACTTCTCCAAATACTTCACTGCTTTTTTTAATTTTTCAACTTTGTTAGAAGTGATTTGTATTCCGACGGGTTTTTTCTCTTCCGAGATTATTAATATTTTTTTTCTTACAAAATCATTCTGGTTCATCAAAGCGTCGACATGAATCATCTCAGTGTAAGCCATTCCTGCGCCAGCATCACGGCATATTTTTCTGTAAGCGAAATCGGTAACATCAACCATCGGTGCGAGGAAAAACGGATTTTCAAATTTTAATTTTCCAATTTTTAATGTTCTCATCTTTGGATAAAGAATAGTGATTATAAAAGATTAATGAATTCATTCATATACCTCAATGACTTAGGGGGGTGGCGTCAGAAGATTAGAAAAAAGAAAATGATAATATATTATTTTAAGAAGCCATTATACCTTGAATTACTACCCAAATTATTCCAATCATCACAAGAGCTATAATAACTATTCCAAAAACAATCGGCACTATTGCAAGTCCTCTTCCTTTTTCTCCAGTTTTTTTAATTTGGCTAAGAGCAATTATTCCAAAAATTAATCCAAGAGGATAAAATACAAAAGTAAATATAATGGCCAAAATTGAAAATAAATTATACTTTTCTTTACCCATGAGTCATTCAAAAAAATAAACTTTAAAAATCTATCTTATAATTTAAAATGGTCCTGCGAGGAGTTGAACCTCGATCCTCTCCATTTTGATTATCACTAGTAGTTTTTCTACCAGTGTAGTTTCTTTTTTCTAAAAAGAAACCCATCGTCAAGGAGATATCTTAGCCGCTGGACCACAGGACCTTTGTAATTTTAGTTATTTTTGATTATATAAATCTTATTTGTTTGTGACTCTGTCCGGAATAAAATGTTTTAAGTAGGTTTGTTTTTAATTTTCCCCCATTTTTATTTGTCTTGCCCACTCAACTCGAACCCTCGATTTGATTTTTACATTTCGAAAATGATTCTAAATCGAAAATTCTCTGCTCGAACTTTCGCTCGGAATTTTTTTCCCAACCCAACCCACCCATTGGCGCCTTCGGCGCAATTCACTCGCGAAAATTCTCGCCCTCTTCTCTCGACCTTTCTGTTGTTAAAAACAAAACTTCTGACAGAACATTGTTTTATTTCTGTTCTGGTTTTCAATTTTTTTTCTTAAGAAATATTTAAATAGCAGATTTCATTCTTTTGGTTATGGGGTTTTTTAATAGGCCAATGTATCCGGGAATGATGCCTCGAAGAAGAGGTGGTGGATTAAAAAATGTGCTTCTTATTATTGGTTTACTTTTTGGGGTTTATTACTTGAATCTATCTTTCGGATGGATTGTTGTTTCTGAATCTATCTCTTCATTTAGTAATATAATCAATGCCCTTACTGGAGTTCTTTTAATTATCATGGGACTAATGCTTACAATTCCGCCTCGACATTATTAGTTCTCGATTAATTATTAAATTTATTTTTCTCGTGACTGTTGTCTTCATTTTTGACAAGATTTATATATCTATTTTTCATCAATAGTTCGTTATGGAAAAAAGGGGTTTTTTCGAGGGTATTTCTGGAGTGAATTTGAGAAAGGGACAGGTCACAATTTTTATAATTATTGCAATCCTAATAGTTGGTTTTCTTACGCTTTTTTTTATTTTCAAAGATAAAATTATTAATCCCGTCGGTACTTCTGTCCCGCCGGAATTCGAACCCGCTTACAACAGTTTTTTATCTTGTATTGAAAATTCTGCTTTGCGTGGAATAGGTTTCATGGAAAGTCAAGGTGGATATATTTATACTCCGGAATTCGAACCTGGCTCGACGTTCATGCCCTTTTCTTCTCAGTTAGATTTATTTGGAACTCCGATTCCTTACTGGTATTATGTTTCTGGAAATAACTTACAAAAAGAGCAAGTTCCATCAAAAGAAAATTTGCAATCTGATTTAGAGAGATATATCGACGAGAACATAAAAAATTGTAATTTAGATAATTTTGCTTCTGAAGGATTTAGAATAATTCTTGGTGAACCAAACACAAAAGTTACCATTAATGACAGAACAGTTTTTGTTAATCTTGACATGTCAATGAACATGAAATATAAGGAACAAAGTATTTTCGTGAACAAACATGCTCAAACTATTCAGTCTAATTTGGGTGAGCTTTATAATTCAGCGAAGAAGATTTATGATTACGAACAAAAAAATCTTTTCTTGGAAAATTATACTGTTGACGTTCTTCGACTTTATGCTCCGGTGGATGGTGTAGAAATTTCCTGCTCACCTAAAGTTTGGAATGCTCGAGATGTTTTCAAAAATTTGAGTGAGGCATTAGTTGCTAATACTCTTGCATTGAAAGTAAGAAATGGCGACTTTAAACTTTTGAATAAAAATGAAAAATATTTTGTATTGGACTTGGATGTAAATGGAAATGTTCAGTTTTTAACTTCTGAAAATTGGCCATCAACTTTTCAAGTTTCTCCTTCCGACGGATCTATGATGATTTCAAAACCAGTTGGAGTTCAACAAGGACTTGGAATTTTAGGTTTTTGTTTTGTTCCGTATCATTATGTTTACGACGTGAAATATCCAGTTCTTGTTCAGATTTCCGAAGGTGATGAAATTTTTCAATTCCCTCTTGCTGTAGTTGTCAACGGAAATAAGCCTCGAAAAGCATTTGATGTTGGAACTCAGGGAGTTTCTGATTCAGCAATATGTGGGAATAGAAATACTCCTTTCAAAATTTACACTTATGATTCAAAATTAAATTCAATTTCTGCCCAAGTTTCACTTGAATGTTTGGGTGTAAAATGTGATTTAGGCAAAACTGAAAATGGTGTATTAAGTACAACTGTTCCTCAATGTGTAAATGGATTTATCTCTACAAGTGCGGATGGATATGAAGATGCAAGATATCAAATTTCTACGACGATTGAATCTCGTGCAGATGTTTTAATGAATAAAATTTATCCTCAAAATATTAATCTTCTTTTAGATGGTGTTCCATACAAGGGAAATGCTTTGATTAGTTTCTCGTCGGAAAATTTTTCGAAGAGCGTTGCTTATCCAGAACAAACTACTGTTGATTTAACTGAAGGACAATATGAAATCCAAGTTTTTATTTACAAAAACTCTGAATTGAAATTTGAAGGTTCAACTTCACAACAATGTGTAAAGGTTCCTCAAGAAGGTATCGGAGGTATGTTTGGATTAGAAAAAGAAAAATGTTTTGATATTGAAGTTCCGGAACAAATAGTTACAAGTGTTCTCGCTGGTGGCGGAAAACAAAATTATTACATTCTTGAATCAAATTTAGCTCTCACAAAATCTGTTGATATTAGCGCAACTAGTCTTCCAGTACCGACGGATTTAAAGAGTCTTGAGACTAATTATCTTTTATTTGAAAATAGGGAGTTGGGAATAAATTTTAAATAACATGGGGGATAAATTTAAACTTCTTTTTTTTATATTCTTGTTAGTCTCTACTTTATCTTTTGTTTCTTCGGAATTTTCGGTTTCCAGTCCGCAGATTACAATGCCTGGAACTTCGTCGATAGGATATCTGCAATCTCAAGGATTGAATGCTTTCCCCCAAATTACAAATGATCAATGTCAAGCTGGGCAAGATTTTATAATTCAGATTTCTCCCTTAGGATGTAATCCAACAATTGTTCGAAGTGATTTACTTGAAGAACAAAATTCTGCAATTCTCTGTCCGTTGATGGCGACGAAGGTTAATCCATTAATCGACGTGAAAGCAATTGATTCAATTTCTTTTTCAGGAAATTACCCCGACGGAATTTCTGGAATAGGATTTCATCCAGCTTTATCTGCAGTAAAAACCAGCCGTTCAACATTGCTTAATTCTCCAGTCTTAAATAATATTGGTTATGCTGTTATTGTCTTAAAACAAAATCCAAATGAATCATCTATGCCGGATAAAATAAGCGGGCAGATGACTGCCACCTTGCAGTATGATATAAAAAATGCATTCGGCGTCGGACAAGGTTCGTATTATCTTCCCGAACTTTCAGATAATGATTGGGAAAAAAGAATGAATCAATTTTCTTTCTGGAATGGAAGGGGATATTTGAAATCAAGTGGTATTGATAACAACGGTGCAACTATTGAAATTTTTGAAAATAAAGATAAGAGATTAGCAAGTGTAACCTTGCAGAATGGAGAATCGTCCAGGGATATTTATCTTCCAGGATTTTATTGCATGGCAAGTTTACAAGTCCAATTATCGGGAGTTAACAATCCGGATACGAGAGCAAGATTGGAAGTGAATGGAGACATAGTTGAAATTCCTGAAGGGAGCACTTTCCTCGAAGGACAATGTACGGTAAGAAAAATTGAGAAAGCAGGAATTATTCAAAGAACATCAGTCACTTGTCTTGATGATGACGGAAATAAAAATATTGAATTAGCAATTAGTCCTAAAGTTAAAGTTTCTTTTACTGCTCCAGACGGAAGAAATGTCGTCGGTGATTATAATGTTGGTGACAAACTTTATGATTTAGCCAATGCTAAAAAATCAGTTTACATTGCTTATGTTGGTGAAAATCCGGCGAAAGAACTTTACATGGTTCTTGCAGTGAGCACAGCTGGTGGTGCAGACGAATTCAGAAATACTTACTTATACCGTTCTTTGCCGTCGCAGATGAGAACTCAAGATAATACTCGGGCTGGTTCGCTAAGCAAATTTATCAAGGGTGGTGTTAGCAATTTAGTCGGGCAATTAGATTATGTTTACAAAGGAGATATGGCTGTGGCGATAATATGCCAGGCAAGTTCTGGAAGTTGTAATAGTGATGTTGATAGACCAACTATCTCTGCACTTGCTGGAGATCAATATTTCGATTTGGTTTCAAAAATTAAACTTGTTGGTTTTGCTGATCCTAAAGATTCAAGTGCTTTGGGAAATAATCCAAATTTTGTTAATGCCATAAAAGATTTGATGAGAATTGTTTCAAATTTCCCGACGGAAAAACAATCTTTGTCTGACACTGAAACTTTTGGTGAGAAAGCTTTATTTGAATCAATAACTCTTGCAAAAGATTTAAATCAAAATAAAAAACTTTATGAGCTTTGCAACGATTTTGAAAGTAGATATCCTAACTCAGCTTACACGCCGAGTGTAGGAAATATTTGTCTTGATGAGTATAAAATTTCAAATGAAGAAATTTCTTCTGAGAGTGTGACTATAAATGGATTCACAAAAAGAATTTCTTTCGACGGAGTTTATGAACCAACTTATGAAGATTACGGAGCAGAAATTGAAATAAGAAAGGATGGTGGTGGAAGCGAAGTTATTTCTTTAATCAAAGATCAAATTTATTACTTGCCCGTCGAAAAAACAGATGTAGTCTACTCTACGACTAGCTTTTTGGCACCAGCGCCGGTTTATTTTAAATTTGTAACAGATCATTGGGAGATGAGTACTGATTGGTGGTCGTGGCAGGGGGTTTCAAATGTTGCTTCAAGTTTTACTGCGGGTGCTGTTGCCGGTGGAGCTGCTGGTGCTGTCGTTGGTATTGGAGTTCCAGGTGTAGCGATTGGGGGAACAGTTGGTGGGATTGGAAATACTTTATTTAATTCTTGGCTTCAGAAAAAGGAAGCTCGAGAAATGATTACTTCTCTTGCAAATAAAAATTTTGAAGATGGAAAAACTATATTGACTCAAAAATATTCTGCTAAATCGGTTAATCTTCCGACGCAGTTTATTAAACTGAATTCAATACAGGATGAAAAAAATGTCGTTCTTGATTTATCATTAAAGAGCATTGCTGCTGCCCAATCAACGACTTTATTTTCTAATCCGAGCCTTTCAAGTAGAGTTTTATCTAAAGATAATCCGATTACTCAGGACCAATATACTTTCATAGTCAGAAATATTAATCTAAAAAAAGTTGCAAAAGTTTCAATAATTCCAAATATAAAAAGAGCTAATAGCCAATCAAATTTTACTTTTAGCATTGGAATTGAAAAAAGAGCGATACAACTTTCTCCAGAAAAAGCTGAAAAAAGAATTGAACAATTAGATAAAACAATTGATCAGTGGAACAAAATTTCCGAAGGACTTGAGAAAGTTGTTGAAGGATTTAAGAAAACTTGTTTGGGAATGAGTGCGGTTCTTACCGCGAAAAATTTCTTTAGTAATTTAGGTGGCGAGGCTCTTGCAAGAAATCAGGTTATGTCTTCAACAAATGGTTGGATGAATTTCTGTTCTAAACAAGTAACAGCAGGAAAATATCTTTCAGTTGATAATTGTCTTCTTGAAAATAACGATTTGATTGAATCTGATGTAAGCACAATGTTAAATGTGATGGACTCACAGACTACTTTCACAGACAAGTCAGCTAATGCTTCTATTCCGGTTTTATACGACAAGTTGGATAGTTACCTTCGACAAAGTAGTGGATACACTAACGATCCCGTTCTAAAAGCTGCGATTTCGTCTAAAGGATATGACGCGGGGAAAATAAGTTTGTCACAGGCTAAAGATATAGAGAGAAATGTTGGACTACTTTCAGATAGTTCTATTTCTGAAAATTCACAGCTTAAGGCAATTGCTAGTTCTCAACTAAACCAGACGTTGGCAAACATTCGCGAAAACTCAAAAATTTTCCAAGGACAATTAGATTTCGCTACAGAACTTGGTGGATTTGATTCTTCAAAAATCGGGTTAATACAACATACTAAGGGAATTGTAAATTATCCTTACTATGATACTACTTATTATGATTTGAAAAAAGCTAAACCAAGTTTAATAATTCCCGGACTCAATGATAGTGATTCAGTTGCGATTGATTATTCAACGGATGGAAAAAAGATGATAATTCCTCTGGTTGCCGTCGGTGCTGGAGAATTTGTTCCTAAACGCGATGAGAAAGACAGCAAATATATTTTATTTTATGATGGTTCGGGTTCAAGAGTTATGGATTATGAAATGAGCACTCAACTATCGAAAATTGTTTTTAAGAGATATGACCGAAGTGCTTATGTTAATCCTATTGAAGAGCCTAAAGTTAAATATTTTGAAGACGGACAATATAAAGGAATGCCGTCGATAGTTCCGTTCAAAACCAAAGAGGGATGGTACGCAGCAATGAGACAGACAACTCCGATTCTTGGACAAATTCAAACTTATCAAGATTCTGGTGCAGTGTCAAGTTTCTATTTATGTAACGTCGGAAAAAATAGAAAAATCGATTTTGAATCTGGAGTTAACGATGATATTTGCCAAGGATTTAATCCGGGAGTTACTTCACAGGCAACAAGTTTTTATGGTTTGGAATCTGCTGATGTTAATCAAATTATTCGGGATGCGACGACGGCAATTAGTCAGGCGCAGAAACAATATTCTTCGGGAGTTAGATCAGTAAACATTTTGGATGAGACTATTCCTGTAGGAGAACCTTCTGCAAATATTCCTGAAATGCAATGTCAGAATTTTATGTCACCTCGTGATTGCTGGTTGTTATTTAATGCTTGTGATCCGGTTGTTTGTCCGTCGAGCAGATGTGATTTTGGCGGAGCATATCCAGTAAAGAATGTTATTCAATCAGGAATTATCGGAAGTATTGCATTGTGTCTTCCAAATGCACGGGAAAAAATTATCGCACCGGTTTGTTTGACTGGTGTAAAAGCTGGAGTTGATAGTTTAATTTCCGTTTTCAAAAATTACAAAGATTGTTTGAAAGTTAATGTTGAAACTGGGCAGACAATTGGAGTTTGCGATGAGATTCATAGCATTTATCTTTGTGAATTTTTCTGGAGACAGGCAATTCCTTTAACGGAAGTTTCTTTTCCAAAATTAATTGAGTTTGTTACAGGGCAAGGGCAAAGGGGTGGCGGAGAATACATGTCGGTTCAAAGTGCTTTTGATAATGCAAACAATGCTGTGAATTATATGGTTCAATATTATGGTGCAAGTTCTTACAATGTTTTCAAAACCAAACTTACCGACGAGATAGGAAGTTCGGTTTGTAAGAGTTATGCTTCTGCAACTTATCCTAGCGGAGTTGATTTATTTGATACATTCATGGGTGGAGATTCTCCGTCGCAATATAGTGGATGGTTTAGTGAAATTCCGTTTACAACAGCGACGGTGCCAGCAACTTCACAATACAAAGTTTTCTATCACATTTTTGCAGGAAAAGATAGTGGGGTTCAGTATCAAGTTTATTTAAAAAATCCTAAAGGTGGTTCTTATTATCAAACATTTGGAAGCCCAACTGTTATGGTTGCTTCTGGATTTATTACCGTCGGAGATTATGCTTCACAAACAAAAGATTTCACGGCGGAAGCAGGATATCAACAACTTGACGGATTTTGCAGTTACTTATCTCAAAGATTCTTATGTTAAGGGTCAAGCAGAAGATAAAACTATAACTAAAGAAAGAGAATGTGTTTCAGGAACTCCGGGAATTGACGCTTTGTTGACGACGACGCCGAATGTTCAGGAATTAGCTAATGAAGGAGTTAATCCAGCGATTTATAATCGAGGACTTGTCAGAGTTTGTGCAACAGATAGTCCTGGAAAAGGAACTGATTCTTACTGGACTGACCCTAAAAAATCCCGATGGGTTGAAGTTGGTTATTGTGATAATGAAAGAATTAAATGTTGGATTGATACAAAGAGCGTCGAGAATGCGCTCACTTTTTCAAGCTTGGCAAATGAGAGCGTCGGAGAAATAAGGAGTTCTCAATTGGATGCTATTCTTAATGAAGGAATCGCGAGCGGACAATTTGTTGATTTTGATTCTGTACTTGAGTCAGTAAATAGTCTTAAAACTCCTTCAGAAAAAATTTCAAAACTTGATGACAACACAATTGATAGAGTATTTTTTGGAAATCAGAAAGCAACATTATTATTTATTCGGGCAATTTCATACGGAGAATTGGCGAGAGATGATTATAAAACTCTTTTGAAAACAGTTAATGCTGGTGGATTTAAGGAATCTGAAATTACTCCTGGCAGTTCGAATGTAAACATTTGGGAACAAGGAAAATGTATTTCAACTTCTCCTGTTGCAACTGTATCACCAACGACAAAACTTGTTAATTGTCAGGATGCTGGAGAAAAAATTTTGAAGGTTGCGGCGTCTCGTGTTGGAACAAATGAATATCGAACGGCTACTCCTGGAATTAATTCAATTGAAAAAGTTTGTGCCAGATTTGTGACGCATGTTGTTGTCGACGCTGGAGCTAAAGGAATTAATTTACCTAAAACTGTTTGTGGTTGGGATAATAATCAGTTTTTGATAGATAATCTTCCTTCATTCAATTTTGTTGAAATTCCTTCTTCACAATATGCCAAAGGTTTTGAACCTGGGGATTTAATTATTTTTGACAAACTTTACGACAAGACGACGGACCATGCAATAATTTTCAGTAATTATGATGCAAGTGATAACAAGAGAGTTTATGGTTATGGAGATCCTGGAATGTCTTCACCTGTTAATTTTGTTTCATATCCTATTGATAACCGAGAAGGAATTTATTCCGATAGAAATGGTTGGTATGTTTACCACGTGTTTAGATATAACGGAAAAGACATTTCTTCGTCAGGATGTGATGAAATAATTATCTCTCCAACGTCGGTTGTAACATGTGAGTCATGTAATTCGGATAATTCTTGCACTAAAGTTGAATGTGATGGTATTGCTTCTCAACAATCAATTCAGTGTTCGTTTAAACCAAGTTATTCTAATGGTGTTAATATTGAATCATTAAATGCTAATGAACTTGCCGGTTTTCAATCAGCAACTGAATGTAGTTCATGTGGGGTTGGTGCGGGCGCTTGTACAAAAATTTTATGCGATGCTTTAAGCGGTAAATTTAATGTTGATGGTGGATGTTCTTTTGAAGACAAACTTCCAAATTGGATTCCCGGAGCCAATGGCGGAACCTGTAGTCGGGCTTCTCTGCCTTCTTCGGGTAAAACTTTCAAATGCTCTAATGTTTATGATTCGTTGATAAATACTTATTCACAAAAGTTTGGTGTTCCAGCACAAGTGATAAAAGGCGTAATTGCCGTCGAGAGTGCTTTCAATCCAAGTGCTGCAGGAGATGGTGGAAAAGCTTTAGGGCTTATGCAAATCTGGCCAACAATTCATCAAGCAACTTGTTCAAGCCAGTGTGGTTTTTCAAGTCAGATTGTTCAGAACGAATATTTTGATGCGGAAAAAAATATTTGTTGTGGGACAGCAATTTTAAGTCAGAATTACAAAGCTTGGACTGGTGGAAATCCTTCTGCTGCTTGTATTAAATTTAGAAGTTATACTGGATGGAATGCTGCATTGAGAGGTTATAATGGTTGGAGTAATGTTGCATGTAGCGCTGGAAATCCAACATATGTAGAAGATGTAAATTCAGCGATGATTTCTTGTCCAATTACTGTTCGGAATTAAATTCATTTATTTCTAATAATCTTTCTTCATCAACTTTCTTTCCTCGGTAGAATCCTTCAGCGACGGAGATTGCAACTTTTCCTGTGCTTTGATTTATTACCACTTTTACTTTTCTTTCTTCGAAAGGAGTATTTGGTTCATCTGCTTCTGCAACAAAGAAATTTAAAAATTCTTCCTGACTTGAATCAATAAAATATTCTGGGCCATTTCCTTTTTTTCGTGCTTTTTCTTCTTCTGCATCACTTTCGGGTTTTGATTCTCCGACGGGAATGAGATAATAAAATTTTTTTGGAAAAAGTTCTTTTTTCAAGTGTCCAATGATTGTGTCTGGATGAGGATGGGCAGTTGTTATTGTATTTCCTTTTGATTCAACAATATTCCATTTTCTATATTCTTCCGGAATTGAATAATTAAAGGTTGGAATTCCCGTCGAGACTAATTCATACGCTTCTTCCAAATCGATTCGTGGTGGATTTACACTCCAGTTTTCAATAATTTTTCTTGGTGCATGACAAAATGCTAAATCGTAACTTTCATTTCCGGTTTTCTTTATATAAAAATCGTTAAATTCTTTTTTTGGACCTTCAATTCGATAAGTTACAGAATCTTTTATTGTTGTTTCAATACTTTTTTTATTTCCGAATTTGTATTCTGGGCCAGCCATAAATTTTGAGGCACATCCAGTCGTTGCTATAATTGGTGTAAGACCTAACCATAAAGCAAAGGATAAACCTTTCCAAAGATTTTTCATATTTTTATTTGTCCATACTGGTTTATAAATTTTTCTTTAGTGTTATAATTTAGAAAGGGTGACGAAATAAAAAGATTATTCATAAATGCGGATATTAGGATTCGAACCTAAGTAGACTGAAATTATTTTTTGTTGAACAAATTTCGCAACTTAGCTTCAAATAAAATAAAATAAATGCGGATATTAGGATTCGAACCTAAGTAAGCATAAAGCTACGAGAGCCTAAATCTCGCCCGTTTGACCACTCCGGCATATCCGCGTTATGAACTGGTGGTCAAACATAGTTTAAGTCTTTTTCGTTAGAAAAAGCTTAGGCGAAAATTAATAATTTTCAGCCTGACCACTCCGGCATATCCGCTTGTTCGTTGAAGATATTAGACTCGAAATTTCATGACTATAAAAAGGTTTATTTTTCGGGTAGTAATAATCTTTTTATACTCGTATTTGTTAATTATTCGATGGGTGAAAAAAGGCTCAGGAAATTTTTGGATTTCCTGGCGCGGTCCTCGCGACTTCGTCGTTGCGGATTCGTTTTAATGGAAAAAAGATGATAAAAACAAAAAGAGGACAAGTAACAATTTTTATTATAATTGCTGTCGTGATTGTTTTAGTTACTGTTTTGTTTTTTGTTTTTAAAGGAAGTCTTATCGGAGATTTGAATTCTGAAAACAAAATTATTCCGGATTATGCTCAAGATGTTAAGTCTAAATTTGATGAATGTTTAAAAATGGCGACGGATAACACACTCATTATTAATTCATTTCAAGGGGGGTATTATGAACTACCCGATAATTCTCTTTCATTCCTTTTTGAAGAACTTTCTTTTGAAGGAGAGGTTCCATATTATTTTGATGGGGCATCTCAACTTTTGCCTTCCAAAATAACAATTGAAAATCAACTTTCTTCTGGCATTAAAGAAGAAATACAAAATTGTGTTGACGCTTTAGAATTTCAGCAGCCAGTTATTGTTAACTATTCTTTTGATAATTCCGAATTCGCTGCAATTTTGACTGACTCTCAAGAGATTTCAATTAATTCAAAGATTCCTTTAAGTATTGTACTAAATGATTCTGCTTTTTCTTTTAATAGTTTTAGTTATACAACTAAGTCAGATTATTTACAACTTTATTCTCTTGCAAGGGAAATTACTCTTCAACAAAAACCGGATTCAATTTGTTTAACTTGTATTGACGGTCTTGCTGAGAAGTATAAACTAAATGTTTCCAGTATCGAAATTCCAGGTGATGCTGATTATAAAATAATTTATTTCATTACTTCAGAAAAATCAGAAGGAGTTAATCTTTTTGCATTTGCACATAGATTTAATCTTGAATAAAATGAAAAAAAAATTATTTTTTTTGGTTTGTATCTTTTTTGTTATTGGTTTGACTTTACTTGGAAAGATTTATGCTGCTGAAGTTTATGTTCCTAGTCCGAATAATGTAAATCCATTAAAGGTTCCTGCTGTAACATCTGCAGATAGCGTTCTTTGTGACAAACTTAATTTGGCTAAAGAAGAAAGTGATTTTCAATGCACTTTTCAGGGTGAGGAAGATGATGTAAATGTTCCTGCATTGGTGGGTAAAAATTATGCTCTTGAAGAAATTACTGTTAGAAAAGGAAAAATTCCTTCTTATGCAAAAGTTAATTACAGGGGGGAATTAATTAAACTGGATGCTCTGGTTAGTAATCGTGGAGCAGAACTAACTATTAATGGAAATAAATTTTATGCCCCACCACATTCAGTAGTTAAATATGAAGAGGGAAAAGGAGTTAGTATTTCTATTCCAGATGGGGGTGAAGTTTCAAGTCTTCCCTCTCTTAGTGTGGGGGCAACGGCGATGCCGATTAAATTCAATGGTACTCATGTGAAACTTCCAGAGGGATATATTCTTTCAAGCGGACAGATTTCTTATTTAAATGGGGCATTTTCCGTCGAAAAAGGGAATAAAGCGAATATCAATGGTTTTGAAATAAAACCTTCAAACAATAATGTTGAACTTAGATTTGGTAAAAAATCTTTTTTTGACTTTGGAAAAGAAGAAGGAA
This sequence comes from Candidatus Pacearchaeota archaeon, assembly GCA_018303895.1. Taxonomy (GTDB): domain Archaea; phylum Nanobdellota; class Nanobdellia; order Pacearchaeales; family GW2011-AR1; genus CABMGN01. The sequence goes on along the minus strand of JAGVXJ010000079.1, from coordinate 7,190 downwards.
ATTTTGTAAGATTTTACGACGGCAAAGTTAGGGTTGGTGGTGAGGGTTTTTCAATCAGATTTACTCCTTATACTTTAAGCGGATTTTCTTCATCCGGTCCTGCAACACCTTCAGCAGGGTTTATTACTGGTTCAAAAAGAAGCTATAAACTGGGAGACAAGCCTAAAGATGGAACGCGAGAATTTAATGATATAAAAAATATTCAGACTATGTTAGGTATTACTCCGACGGGAGTTTATGACTCAGTTACTTATGAGAAAATTAAAGAATGGCAAAGTTCTATTTATCAATCTTCTGGGAGTTGTGTAGGTTATTTTTCAGGCAAGAATTGTATCAGCGATGGAATTTTTGGGTCTAAATCGGCTAAGGTAATGCAGGGTGGTGAAGTTGGTGAAAATTCAGCATCTAGCTTGACAATTTTTCCTAAAGGTGGTAGTGCAGAATTTTTCGTCGATAAAACTGGTCTTTCTTCAAGTTTTTTTGGTAAAATTGATTTCGATGTGGGAGATAAATATTATTCTTTCGATGGAATTTCTTTTAATCAAAAAATGGTTAAATCTGTTTTTGATAGCGGACTAAATATTCCCTCTAAACTTTCTTTTTTTGATGAGTCTGGAAAAGAGGTTGGATCTATGACTGCTACAGGAAAAGATAGTTTTTTTCGTAAATTTTCTTCACAACAGCTTTTGAAAGACTACACAAAAGAGGGGAAAATTAATCCTTACCGAGCTCAGTGCGCAGCTACAGTTTGTCATTTGTATAATGAGCAATCAAAAGACGCTTCTATGAAGTTTAATGAAAAGGCAGGAGTTTTTGGTGCGGCTTGGGAAATGAAAAAACACATGCTTGCAAAAAATGGGCGGAGTATTTATTCTTCAGAGGATTTTCTTAGTGCGGAGGAAAAATCTAAATTAGATCAGCTTAAACAATCAGTGAACGAGGAATATTCTTCAAGAATGGCGACCATTGAAAATTTAAAAAATTCTGATCTTCCAAAATATGAGATTGAAAAAGGAAAAATTATTACTGATTTGTCAGATAGAATTAGGAAGGAAGAGGGAGATATTCTCAACAGAAGAATTACTAATCCAGTAGACTTAGAATCAGGAGACATAATCTCTTTTTATTACAAGGATTCAGACTATTTATCTGAGGCGATGGTGAATGGATTGTCTAATCAGAAAAATACTCATGTTGGTGCGGTAACTGGATTTAAAGAAACTAAAATTAAACTTTCAGACAGTTCTAATTCTGATTCAGTTAATAGTCAATTAATGAAATCATTAAATGTTAAAAATAAAGATAGCCTTTATGTTAATCAATACTATGCTAAACTTCCCGGATTTGATGGATATCAAAAAGTAACTTTTGTTGGTGGAAAGTTTTTTGATGAGAATGTTCAGCAAATTACTGCTATCGACGAATTACTTGTTAAACGGCCAGAAGTTACCCATTTGATTCATTATGGAAAAGATAAAAATCCCCTTCATGTAGAATTTTTGGATCAAACTGTTGATAGGCCGGATCTTTCTCTTTATGGTGTTACTCGAGCAAATGAAAAAGTTAGAAATCAAATCGTTGTTGCAAATACTCCTTCACCTACGCCCAAATCTTCAGTTGTTATTTCTCAGGATACCTCTTCAAAAAATTGTAATGGTGAAAAGTGTAAAGGTTTTGAATCTCCAATAGAAAAAGCAAGATATCTTGGGGTCAGTAATGCAGTTATAGACAATTTACAAAAAGTAAGTATTCCAAAATCAGTTCCATCTTATCAAAAAAATTCCTTTACTTCCGCGATTTTAGCAGTAACTTCTTTGGAGGGTGGGAAGAGTAAGGTTCAAGTATTGTCTCACCTTGCTGAGAGAACTTTTGCAAGAGTTGCTGGAATTGATGAAGGGGTTTCTCAGGGGACTTTTACTCAGGTAAAATCTGGAACTTTGGCTCAGGCGGCTACTTTTCTTAAGAGAGATATCAGTGGAATTGACTTAACAACAGATGAAGGTTCTATGAAAGCGACATCTTTTATTATGGAAGCGATTTTCAAAAAATATATTCCCTCAAATAGAAAAGTTTTAACAGATAATGACATAAAAGTTATTGGGGCTGCTTGGAATTCTGGATTAGATTCTGCTTATACTCGTGCTCTTGCTAATGGTGAAATTTTACCTTCAGTAAATCCCCAAGAAGCAGATTCATTTAAAGGTCGAGTTGGTAATGTGAAAGGAAGAATTGCTTCTTATTATTGGAAAGGTAAGGGGTATGACACTTCTACATATTTTAATGCCTACCCTGATAGATATAAAGATGCGTTCAAATCTTACTGTTGTTAGTATAATTAATTAATCCCTCTGCGATTGCGTCTGCAATTTTCTGTCGTTCTTTCGGATCCTTTAATCTTAAGAAATCATCTGGGTTTTTTAAATTGCCGCATTCAATGAGAATTTTTGTTTCAAGATTTGTTTTTTTGAAAATGACTATTTTGAAATTTTCATCATCCCTTATTATATCTCTAATTCTTTCTAATGGAAATTCAAAACCTAAAAATCCCATGCTGTATAGTGGAATTTTATTTTTTTCAAATGATTTCTCTATTTCTATAGCCAGTTTTTTTGAATTGTCTTCCCATTCTTTTTTGTCATAAATTATTTGTGAAGGATAATAAATACTTGTTCCACTTACTTCTTCTCTTGTTGAGTTTGTATGAACACTAACCAGCAAGGGATTTTTGTCTGAAAAACTATTTATAATTTCTGCTCTTTCATAAAGCATTCTTTTTGTTAATGGGAGAAAATTCTTCTCTTTATCTACTAGTCCTTCATCATTTCCTCGTCTTAATTTTTCCTGAGGTTCAAATTTTGTTGTTGAATCATACACTGTTTGATGTACTAAGTATCCCTTATCTGTTAAAATTCGGTTTAATCTGACAACAACATCATAGTTTATTTCATCTTCTCTTACTCGTTTTTGGGTTGCACCAGAATCTATTCCTCCATGTCCTGGATCAAGTATAAACAAATCATAGTCTCTTTTAACTGGCTGACTTTCTTGGATTTCAGATAAATATTTTTTATTTGATTTTTCCTTATTTATTTCATTTGGCAGCAAAACTAAAGAAATTATTGCTGTAGCTAAAACTAAAACTTTTTTTAAACTAATCATTTTACAAAGGAGAATAATGATTTTATAAATGTTACTTTTTTAGAATAGTAAATCGTAATTAAAATTTTGATTGACTAATTTTATATACCTTCTTCTCTTAAATCAGTGATGGGTACTAAGTCTTTTTTATTCCTGTTCATATCCTTGTTGAGTATTTTATTTTGTTCTGTTTTGATTATTAGCGAGGAAACTTCTCTTGATTATGGTCAAGACTTGAATCTCAATTTTAATCTTGATTCAGTTGGTGCTCGTTGCGACAAATTGTCCAACTCTAACACTGTTTCTTGTAATTTTAATAATCCTAATTCTTCGATTATATTTGATGACAAAGAAATTTCTTGTGTTAAGTCTTCTAGAGAGACTAGAAACCCCGCATATATTAATTTTAATTCTGATGGTGGCGTCGTTAAAGCAGATTTTTCAAGTTGTGGTGAACCAAGTATATTAGATTTCGGGGAAGGAGAATTTTTTGTCCCCCCAAATGCCCATGTCTTTTTTGATTCTTCAACTAAACTTTTGAAAGTTTCATGCTCTAATGGTTGCGAAGTGGATAATTCTCTTTTGCCAAATGATAACTCGGTTATTCTTTCTGCAGTAACTTATTCAGGTAATAAGATGAAATTTTCAGATGGATTTTTTGTGGAAAAAGGGGATATTCATTTTGATCCGGAGAATAATCTTTTTTCTGTGCCTAAAGGGTCTATTTCAGAAGTTAATGAATTTTCTATTTCTGCTTCAAAGACAGATGTTTTTGTTTTTGAAGAAGTAGATATTCCTGAAGAAAATTTTCTTTCTGGGAAAAATTATATTACTTTTTTAAATAACAAAGATTTTCCCGAACATCTTGATGGTATTTTAGTTGGTGGAAATGGTTTTGAAGTTAATTTTTTGCCTAAGAATTATTTGATTGACTTTTCCCAAGCAGAAAATCAACGTTCTTTTCAAATAGGCGATTCAGGGGATAGTGTCAAAGCAATTCAGGGAATTGTTGGTATGCCTGAAAATTCTATTGATGGAGTTTATGATTCAGTCACTGCTGAATATGTTAAAACTTGGCAAGAGATGAATGGTCTTTCTAGAAGTAGTGGTCTTGGTTCTTTCGGTTCAAAATCTTTTGATTTAATAACCAAAGACAATTTTAAAATAATTCCTTTAAATGACCGAACCGAAATTTTTTTTAATGAGGGTAAAATTGAAATAAATTCAGAGGGTGACTCAATAATCCATTGGGGAAACAATTATTTGAATGTTCTTAACGGGGAAATTTCTAAATCAATAAAATCAGGTAACGATAATTCCCTCTTTTCTTTATTATTAAATGGAAAAAATTTAATTGACTTTTCTTCTCGAGGAATCCAAACTAAAAATTTCGAAAGTGAATACTTTTCAAATCCAAATTCTCCAATTAATAGTGTTGTGTTAAAATTGGGTGATGAATGTGATAAAATTATGTGTAATAATTTAGATATTGAACAAACTCTTCGTGCAAAAGGAGTTCCTAATCCAGAAAAATGGGCAGAGGTTTTACATAATTCGGCATTAGAGCGACAAAAAGAATTTGATCTTCCGTCTGGTAAACTGGAAAGTTTGGAAGCTTTAACTGCAGCAATTATTGACCGTGAATCACATTTTGGTGATTCTGAACTTTTTAAAATTGAAAACAGTTTACAGTCTTCTTCTTTAAGGAGAAGTTCTAGTTTAGGATATATGCAAGTTTCTGATTCTGTTTTGGAAGATAATATTTTAAATTTTGAGCCAAATACTGATTTAGAATTAAAAAGGAAACAGTTATCTACAATAGAGGGGAGTGTTCAGGAAGGTCAAAGATATCTTTCAAAACTTATCCAAGTTTATTCTCCTAGTGATTCATCTCTAAATTCTAATGAAGTAGAAATTATTTCTGCAGCATATAATTCAGGTATTTATACTCCAAGGAATGCGGCATTACAAAAACAACTTCAAGAATTGGGGCTTATTGATAAGAATATTCGACTAACTGGAAATCTTGGTTCTCAGACAATAAATGCATTAAATAATTTGATTGAATCCTATTCAGACGACGAGAATTATGGTAATTATAAATCTGAATTGTTAAGCATTAATAGCTTATGGGGTGAAGAAGAATTAGATAATAGTAATATTGCACTTCTTATTCGAGAAGTTTATTATTCTAATCTTGGAAGAGAACCTGAATATGCTATTGTTCCTGAAATTCTAACTAAAGATATAAGAAGTTTTCTTACAACAAATCCAAAATTATTTGGGAAGTCTCGTTCGACTAAAGATTATGCTGCAGCGACACTCAAAAAATACAATTCTTTTCTGAAATAATAATGGAGTTTGGGCAGCTTATGTTGTTGGAAGAGATTTGTTAGAAGTTGAAAACAGATACGATTTAATTGGAGTTCCTTTTTTAACATGGGGAAATCCGTCAAAAGTATCTCAAGAAACAAAAGACCTTAGGGTTTTATACACTAATCATAATCAATTCAAAGAGGAAATTGAAAATAAACTAATCACCGACGGAGTTTTCCCAGAATCGACTGAAAAATTTGACTTGGGTGCAGTTCTTGTTAATGGAGTTTATCGTCCAATGCGTTCTCTTGCTTCAGGATATGTTCCATACTGTTTTGGTGTTGGACATTTTAACGACCAAAATGAACGAGTAAGAGTTAGAAATTCTGAGGACTATTGTAATTTTGTTAACAAAGTAATTCCAGAAGTTTTGTGGATGAGAGAAACAAGAGGAAAGCGAGTAATGAAAGATAATTCTAGACGGAATAGATTCAAAACAAAATTTGGAATGTATAAACCAACTGAATTTAGACAAGACCAACCTTGTTTATTTTAATTTTTTTAAATAATAATTTCTACTTAAAATAATCTGATTAAACTTTCTAAAATTAATTTTTTTTCTTAGCTAACTCTTTTTCTTTTTGTTTGATTTTTTCTTCGAGTTTCAATTTTTCAATTAATTCTTTGTAACGATTCCTGATTGTAACTTCAGTTATTCCTGCGATGTCGGCTACTTCTCTCTGGGTTTTTTTCTCATCATTCATCAAAGCAGCGACGTAAAGTGCAGCGGCAGCAATTCCTGCCGGGCCTCTTCCAGAAGTCAATTCAACTTTTTCTGCTTCTCTTAAAACTTTCAGTGCTTCATTTTGTGTTTTTGGAGAAAGTTTCAAAACAGAAGAAAATCTTGAGATGTAATCTTTCGGAGAACTCTGCTGAACTTTTATTCCTAATTTTCTTATTACAAATCGGTATGTTCTTCCAATTTCTTTTCTTTCAACATCCGACGCTGTAGCCATCTCATCTAAAGTTCTTGGAATGTTATACGAACGACAAGCAGTGTAAAGACAGGCAGCGATTACTGACTCCATACTTCTTCCTCTAACTAAACCTCTTTGAAGAACGTAGTTGTAAATTCTTGATGCCTCATCTCTGACGACATTTGGAAGATTTAGGTAAGATGCAATAACTCTTAATTCAGCCATTGCAAGACGAAGATTTCTTTCAATAGAAGTTGAAACTCTTTCCTGCCATTTTTTTAATCTTAAAAATTTTCTTGTTTGTTTAGAATCAAGTTTGTAAATATCTGATATTTCTCCGACGTTGGTTGTTAATCCTTTATCGAATTTTTGTAAAGAAATTGGTGCTCCACCTCTGCCTTTTTTTTCTCCTTTGTCGAACTTTCCTTGTAAATCAATTCCAGTATCAACCATTTTTTCTTCAATGACCAGTCCGCAATCATTACAGATTATCTCTCCAAGATGAGGATCATAATTGAGGTTGATACTTCCACATTCTGGGCATTTTTTTACAAAACTCATTTTAGAATTTTTTTGTTATTTTTGAGGAGTTTAAGATATGGTTTATAAACTTTTTGGCTTTATAAAGGTTTATCTTTTAGAAGTATTTCAAAAGTGGTGAATTTTCTGGAAAATTATTCAACCAAAACGCCGTTGAGAACTCCTTCCTGGGCAGGTCGGTTTGTTATTCTAACTTTTCCTAAGTCCGTTTCAACAATT
>JAGVXJ010000078.1 GCA_018303895.1 Candidatus Pacearchaeota archaeon | reverse complement strand
GCCTTTGCTCCGCCGCAGAACAAGCGGCCGCTGGAGATGGTTTAGCCTATAGTTCTTAATCTTCTACGATAAGCATTTTTCCTATGACTTGGTTTGCAGTACTTCTGTAGTTTTTCACGGCCTTCAACAGGATAAAAAGGCTTCCCGCAATACAAACAATCTAAGATTGGTCTTCTCATACTTCATTATACCCTGATGACGGCAAACTTGACATTGAAGCAAGTCAAGAGTTTACACTTACATAAATGCCAGATCCGACAACAAGTTTTAGTAATTTATTTCTCCATTCCATTTTTATTCTTCCTCCAAATCTTCTTCGGGTAATTCTATTGTTTTTTTGAAATCTTTTTTTAATTCGTCTTCGTCCGGAAGTTCAACATTTTTTTTATCAAGATATTCCATAAATTCTTCTTCAGTCAAATCTTTTTCTTTAACATTCATTCCACGCCATCCACACTTTTTACATTCCCATTCTTTTCCTCTTTCTTTTCCGACGACAATTATAACTTCATCACTTCCACATTTCGGGCACAATCGCAATTTGAAAACTCCTTTCTTTTGTTTCTTAACTTTGATTCCTTTTTTCTTATTGTATTCTTCTTCCGAATCGAATCCTTCTAAAATCCAATCCGGCGTCGCGATTTTTGATTTTTTTGGCATTTTATTTTTTGTTAATTTGATTATCTTCATTAAATTTAGGAATTGATATTGCTAATAATTTTATGTTTCCAATATTTTTATATTCAGTTTTTTTAGGAATAACAATTAAATCCCCTTTCTCTAATTTAAATTCTTTTTCTTTTGTAATACAAGTTCCTTTTCCTTCAAGAACATAGTAAAAATTATCACTAACTTTATCATAATCAAAAGTTTTTTCTTCACTGTTTCTATCTACTTTGGTGATGCTGATATCTGGAAAATCCGAAATAAATAAATCTTTAACTTTTGTCTCGCTATTTCCAAATTCTTTCATATCTTTTTCTTTAATTATTTGAATTTTCATTTTAAATATCCAGATTTGCATCACGTGCATTTTCTTGTATGAATTCTTTTCTTGATTGAACGTCGTCACCCATAAGCATGCTGAATGTTGCATCCGCTTCGATTGCATCTTCAATAAAAATCTTTTTTATTTTTCTTGTCTTTGGGTCCATCGTCGTTTCCCACAACTGATCTGAACTCATTTCTCCAAGTCCCTTGAATCGTGTAACTATTGTATTCGCCCCAAGTTTCTCGCTCATCTTTTTCAATTCATCTTCGGTGTAAACATAATAATCTTCTTTTTTTCTTATTCTGAAAAGTGGTGGAAGAGCAACGAAAATATTCCCGTTCTCAATCAGCTTCGGCATAAATCTGAAAAAGAAAGTAAGTATCAAAACCTTGATATGTTCTCCGTCGACATCTGCATCAGTCATAATTATAATTTTATTATATCTTAATTTTTCAATATCAAACTGCTCGCCAACTCCTGCCCCGATAACTGTAATCATGTTTGCAATTTCTTCGCTCGAAAGTGCCTTTGAAATATTTGCTTTTTCAATATTCAAAATTTTTCCCTTCAACGGAAGGATTGCCTGATTATGTTTATTACGTGATTGTTTCGCTGAACCGCCAGCACTTTCTCCCTCAACTAAATACAATTCTGTCTCTTCAAATTTTCTGCTCGCGCAGTCTGCCAACTTTCCCGGAAGTCCGCCAAGTGAAAATGCATTTTTTCTTCGGACTAATTCTTTTGCTTTTTTTGCAGCAAGTCTTGCCTTCGCAGCGTCGAGAGATTTCTCGCAAATTCTTTTTGCTATAGGTGGATTCTCTTCAAAAAATTCCCCAAGAGCAGCCGTAACCGCGCTGTCAACTACTCCTTTAACTTCTGAATTCCCTAATTTTGTTTTTGTCTGTCCCTCAAATTGTGGATGAGAAATTTTTATGCTTATTATCGCTGTCAAACCTTCTCTTGTATCTTCACCCATCAAACTGTCATCTTTCAAAAGTCCTTTTTTCTTAACGTAATCATTTATTACTCTCGTCAGTGCAGTTCTGAAACCAGCAACATGTGTTCCGCCCTCGACGGTGTTAATCGTGTTTACGAAACCAAAAATATTTTCCTGATAACCTTCGTTGTACTGAATCGCAGCTTCCATAATTATTCCTTCCATTTCTCTTTTGAAATAAACTGGTTTGTGCAATGCTTCTTTTGATTTATTCAACCACTTAACAAATTCAACAAGTCCACCTTCAAAATGGAAATCTTCTTTCTTCCCCGTGTTCTCGTCTTTGAAAATTATTTTCAATCCGGCATTCAAAAAAGCAATTTCCCTGAAACGATTTATCAAAGTTGAAAATTCAAATTTCACTGTAGAAAAAATTTCTTCATCTGGGAAAAAAGTTATTGTTGTTCCTTTTTCTTCCTGTGCACATTTTCCTATAATCTTTACTGAATCTTGCGGAACACCTATTTTGTAAGTCTGAGAATAAATATTGCCATTCTTTCGTACTTCAGCAGTCATTTTTTTTGAAAGTGCCGCAACGACGCTTATACCCACACCATGAAGTCCTCCAGAAACAGCATAAGCCTTATTATCAAATTTTCCTCCAGCGTGCAATTTTGTAACAATAACTTCCATTGCTGACTTTTTGTAAACCGGATGCATTTCTACTGGAATTCCTCGTCCGTTATCTTCAACTGTTACACTTCCATCTTTGTTCAAAGTAATTTTTATTGTGTCGCATTCGCCAGCCAAAGCCTCGTCAACAGCATTATCTACTATCTCATAAACTAAATGATGCAATCCTTCTTTTCCGGTGCTTCCGATGTACATTGCCGGTCTTTTTCTGACGCCTTCCAATCCTTCAAGAACTTTAATCGACTCTGCATCGTATTCATCTTTTTTTCCGTCTGTCATTTTATAAAAATTTGGATAAAACTTTATATCAATCTAATTATCCCATATCAAAAAATGAACTCGGCTTTATAAACCTTTTTGGTGTTTTTATCGACGGGAAAACATATTTTGAAAAAATTTCAGCTTACATCACAATTTTTGTCATTCCTCTTGGAAATACTATAATTTGGATTCCATTTTTGTTTATCAAAAGTGTTCTTTTTGGATGAAAATGTCCCATGACAATTTTTTTGCATCCAAAATCTTTTGCTAATCTAACTGCTAAATCAATTTGTTTTTTTGTAAGCTTGTTTTTATTACCCTCACATAAATCTCTAAATAAATACAATGCTTCCCAATAAATTTTACTCTTCCCATGATAATTTTTTCTTCTATATCTGTGTGCTTTTTTGAATCCCCACTCGATAATGTCGCCGTGAATAAATAAAATCTCATCTCTAACAATAAATGAATCTTCTTTTTTCAATGGAAAAACTTCATGATTCCCATCGATAAAAACCCCCCCAGCATCAAAAACTTTTTCAGCAATATTCTTCCTTAATTTTCCAAGTTTTTTCAAATCTTTATGTAAAGCATTTCTTAAATCAAAATTATCTCCTAAAAAAATAGTGTTCTTTGAAAATTTAATTTCTTTACCGTCGGATTTTTTTATAAACGGATTTATTTCCCATTGCCCGCCAATGTGCAAGTCGGTGTAAATTGTATACTCTTTCATTAGAAAAATTGTCAAAAATCGTTTTTAATGTTTGTGATAATTAAGTTATCTAACTTTTCCAGAATTACTTTTTTTCTTCAGTTCTTTTTATTTCTTCCTTATGAACCCATCTAACTTTTCGTCTTTTCATTTTCATGTTCTTTCGGCATTTCGACGAACACAAATAATTTATTGTTCCATTATTTGCAACTAAAGTCAAACCTTGATGAAGACTATATTCTCTCCCACAATAAACACATTTTGGCATTTTAATAATCCTTGTCGAATCCGACATTTAATTCAAAAACATGTCCATTCAAAATTGAATCATATTTAGAAGTGATTGATGTTTTAGAAGTATAACTTCCATATTTTTTCCCATCTATCATTTTTCTCACAAGCAATATTTTTTTCTTTTCTGGAGAAGTTATTTTGAGGGTGCTAATTTCAGGAAAATCTTCCTTAAAAAATCTTCCAACTTCTTCAAACATGTCGTCAATAGTTCCCATTTAAGTATACGCTCCTTTGATAACTTTACTTTTAATTCTTCTTGCTTCAATTTCTGTTTCCCTTAACATTAATGTATCGCCAACTTTTATCGGTCCTTTAACATTTCTTCTCATACTTCTTCCTTTATCTCTTCCCTCAAGAATTAAACATTTAACTTGCGTGATTTCTCCTCGGAAACCTGTTCGTCCAATTATTTCTTCAACCGTTGCCGGAACTGGCTCGCCCATAGCAATTCTTGTAGCTGAAGCTTTCTTCTGTTGCTTTTGCTGGTCAGTTAATTGCTGTCCGCTTCCACTCGTTTGCTTTTTGTTGTCTTGCTTTGCCATGTTTACAATTTCCTATTGCGAAAATTTATTTCTTGAAAACTGAAGCTAATTCGGATTTTGCTTCGCCTTCGTTGATAACCGCAACTGATGAAGTAGCAACTGGAAGTCCTATAGAAACACCAAGCTTTTGTTTGCTTTCAACTTCTTTGCAATGAATTCCTTTCTCTTTACAAAGCAAGGGAAGATGTGCGACAATTTCTTTTGGTTCTACATCACTTGCATAAACCACAAATTTTGCCGTTCCTCTTTCTATAGCTTTGGTAACTTCGTTAGTTCCCTTTTCAATCTTTCCGGTTTTCTTCACTTTTTCGAGTACGCTGTATATGTCCATTTTTTCGTTAATAGTTTAATTGTCCGGAACTCACGAGAAAATAAATCCTCGCGATTAATCGTTCATCGGATAATAACAATAAAAAAAACTGGTTTTTAAACCTTTTCAATTATTTTATTATCAAGAATTTTATAACAACCTTTCAATTTTTTCCAAAAAAGAAAAATATAAATACAATATAGCTATTAATATATCAAGAGGTGCAACATGCCAGCAAAGAAAAAGAAAGCTGTTAAGAAAAAAAAGTACTACTCAAAGAAAAAAAAGAGGGCTTGATTCTATTTTTTCTCGAGGGGGATTACTTTTTTGTTAACTAATCCATTCAAAGAATAGGGCATTCGTATAAGGTCAATGTAACCACGTGAGACCCAAGGATCTATGGGATAATTGGAAAATTTTTTTGTTATTTCTCTTCTTCTTTTATTGTTCAGATTGAATGCCTTTTTATCCAGAACATGAAGATGAAACCCCCGCCCAGAATAAACTAGCACAATTTTGTCAAAATATTTTTCTAAATCCCCTTTCATTTCAAGAGCAATCATCAAAAGTTTTTTTATGCATTCTTTGCAAATCTTATTCTTATCTTTACATTTACATTCAATATTATCTGTATCTAAATCGAAAACCAATTCTTGTTTTACATAATTTATAAACTTCAATTTTTTCAATTCTTCCTCGGGATTCTTGTAAACATTTCTATCATAATAAACGTCCTCGGGAAGATACTCGCTTATTTTTTCTTTGAGTTCATTGAACGGGAAATACATTAAATTTCCCTTGAGTTTTTTATTTAGAATAATTCTAGTATCTGTTCCTGGGTCAAGTGCACAAATTTGCGGAAGTGCTAGGTGGTTTTTTCTGAACCATTCTTCTACCCTTTCAACAGAAAAATTTTTATAAAATTTTTTTCTTTCTTCCAAAGACGCCGGTCGGAATTCATTTTTCATCTCTTTTAATAATCAAGGATAAGTTGTATATAAAAGTTATCAATAATCTTTTTATACTTGTGGTGATTTAATTTCTTATGAGAACAGAGCCTTCAAACAATCACGCAGTTATTTGTGAATTAGCATTTCTATTCATTGCGGGAGATTTATATGAAAGAACAAATAAAACCAGAAATTCTTTAGCACAATATGTAGATAATCTTGAAAGGGCTTCGAAAGGTTTGCCCAGAAGAATTTTAAACTTTCCCGAAGGCGACATTCCAAAAATAAAACGACTTTGTGAAAAAGAAGGAATTAATACTTCTACTAATTCAGCAGTTTCTGACAACCGAGAAAAAATTTATGAAATAATCGATAGATATTATAGAATCCATTAACTATTTCCATTTAACCTCAACATTATCAGTTCTCTCGCGAGGTTTGATATCTAATTTTTCAATTTCTTTTCCAGAAACTTTTATTCCTGAATTAAATTCTATTTCTCCAAGAAAAGCAATCATTCCTGCATTGTCGACGAGAAATTGTCTTTCTGGACAGAAAAATTTTGCTCCGCGTTCAGCACACATTATTTTGCACATTTCCTGCAGACGAGAATTGCATGCAACTCCTCCACCAAGTAACAATTCTTTTTTTCCAGTGTGAGCCAAAGCTCTTTCTGCGGTTTCAACCAGCATCGTGAAAACAGTTTCTTGCAAGGAAAAACATAAATCCTCAATTGGATATTTTCTGCTTTCTAATTTTTGCTTCAGGTTTGTTAAAATTCCGGAGAGTGCAATATCCATTCCTTTTACTTTGTAAGGAAGTTCAATATAATTTTTTGATTTAGATGCTAATTCCTGAATCCTCTGTCCTGCAGGAAAACCCAAACCAGCATATCTTCCAAATGTGTCGATAAAATTTCCAACACCTAAATCTAAAGTTTCTCCAAAAATTCTGTATTTTCCCGACGCGTATGCAATTATTTGTGTGTTTGCACCAGAAGTATAAAGTAAAACAGGGTCTTTCGCACCAGTAATTTTTCCGATTTCTAAATGTGCAACACAATGATTAACTGGAACAATTGGAACATTTAATTTTTTAGAAAGTTCTTTTGCAAATCGCATTCCGATGAGAAGACAGGGTGCAAGTCCCGGGCCTTGAGAAATTGCGATTGCATCAATATCTTTTTCTTGAATTTTTCCCTCGGCAATTGCTTTTTTATATAATTCTTCTTTTACTCTCTCATGATGCTTCGCAGATTCAGTTGGAATAATTCCTCCGCTCTCTGTTGTATACATGTCACGAACATTTGACAAAACTTTTCCATTTTTCACAACTGCAATTCCAAATGTATGTGCAGTTGATTCTATTCCGAGTATGAGAGACATAAAAAGAAGAAGAAAGGAGAGATTATAAAATTATTTAAGAGAAGTTTGAACAATTCTGAATTTTAGTTTTTTCTGAAGAATTTTTAAAATTATCTTCGGAGAGGTTTGCAATTTTCGTGGAAAATTTGTTTTTGCAAACTTCACTTAAGATACATTTCATTCAGTTTGAAATCAACAAATTTTATTTCTTTTTCTTTCTCGGTAATTATAAATTCAAAATAACCTTCCCTCAAAAAAGGATTAAATGAGTCGCCAGTTGCAATGTAATTTCGAAAAACTTTCCATAAATAATCTTTAGCGATTTTATCGTCGTATTTTAACCATTCTGTTTTGTCTTTAATATTTCCTAATTTTTTTCTGTCGTAAATAAATGATGCTAACGGATTTATTTCACCTGAAGTTAATTTTTCTAAATCATTTGCAATTTCTGCACGAATTATTTTTCCGTTTTCTATTCCTGAAAAAATTACTCCACCATACTTGCTTGGCAACCAGTTTGAAATAATTATTCTAAACAAATTTTCATCTTTTCCGACGATATTTTCAAGAAATTTTTTATATTTCTCAAAATCAAAAAAACATTTTATATTTTTTCTTGTGTGCTTTTTTTCTTCTCCTTCAGGCGTAGGAATTGCTCTTACACAAAAGCCATAATTTTTTTCTATGTATTTTTTAAAAAAAGAATTCAAAAATTCATTTTTCTCGTCGAATTCTTTGAATGAAATAGAAATCCAATTGTATTGCGGAAGTCCTGTTTTCTTCAGATTTTCCATATCCAAATCTTTGTTTGTTCTAATAGAATTTGCATATTCTTCAAATCCTTGTGCTCTCGCATTTTTCTCCCAGTCAGACATAGTTTTGCCTGACATTAAGTAAGATTTTTCAAACCCAATTTATCGAAGACATCAACCTCTTCATGAAAAAACTTTGTGAGTTTTTCTTTTGAATTTTCTATTTCAATCCATTCAAACTGGGAATGTTCTTCGCTGATTTTTACAAAATCATTTTTTGGTTTACATAGAAAAACAATCATGGTAATAATTTGTCCATCGTCTCTTTCAAAATGCCGAATGCTCATCGGATAAACAACGTCGATATACATTCCGGTTTCTTCTCGAATTTCACGAATAATTCCAAGAAAAGGATCCTCTCCAAGTTCAAGTCGTCCGCCGGGAATTTCCCAAATATTTGGTTTTTGAATATCATCTGATGCTCGTTTCATAATAAACAATTTTCCGTCTTTGACAATAAATGCCTTCACAGCAATTCTAAAATTTACGACGACGATTGGGGTTTTCATTTTATATCCCAAAATCTTTTTTTAAATAAATCTTCTAAATTTACATATCGAGTTATTTTAGAATCCATTTCTTTGCTTGTAAAATGTTTCTTAAGCTGATTCAAAATTGAAAATTCATAATTTTCTCTTGAGATATAAGTCGGAACTTTTGCAGAAAAAAGTTCTTCTTTTATCCTTTCTGCTAAATTTTCCGCATTTCTGTTATGTTCTTCACATAAAATAAAATAAAAATATTTAGTCACAATTTTATCAGAACAATAAAAAGTTTCAATTCCTTTTTTATGAAAATCAAATTTAAGTTCTACTTGGTAAAGAAAATGATCTTTTTTAGGAAAAACAAAGGCAGATTCTTTATAAGGGGTGTTCATTTCTCCTCTTTCTCCAATCCACTCTACTCGTCTCCATTTCTTAGGCAGACATTCAAAACAAAGTTTAATTTTTTGATATTTATTTTTTACTTTTCCTAATTTTTTTAGCTCTGGGTGAGATATAAACTCCATACTCTCATTAAAACACATATCTGGATCGTAGGTAGATTTTCCCGAATTTTCTGATTTATCAAATCTATATCCTTGATTGCAACTATCCCAACTTACGCCGAAATGACTTAAGAACATAATTCCCTTTTCAATTAATTCCTATTTATACTTCAAGTACTCATCTAGTACACAAATACTTAAAAATGAAAATTTTCTTGGCGAAGAATGAATAAGTCAGATTTTTTCCGTGAACTCGGTTTTTCCGAATATGAATCAAAAGTTTTGTCGTCGTTTTCTAATCTACAAAAAGCAACAGCAAAACAAATTAGCGAGGATTCTGGGGTTCCACAAAATAAACTTTATCAGATAATAAAAAAATTTGAATCTCTCGGTTTGCTTTCTCAAATTCCAGGAAAATTAAAAAAATATGAATTGATTAATTTGCAAACCTTTATCAATGGAAAAATAAAAGAGAAAGAATCCAATTTAAAATCTCTTAAAGAAAATTCTAAAAAAATCAAAACACTGAAAAACTCCGATGATGAATTTTCTTTTTCTTTAATCAAAGAGCAAAAAGCAATTATGGACAAACTTTCTGAAAAAAATATTCAAGTTAAAAAAGAAATTCTTGGTGTTCAGCGAGGTTGGGTTGTTTGGGGAGAAGGTTTGAGGCAAATGCAAACAGCGACAAGAAAAGGAGTAAAAGTAAAATTAATTGGGGTTGTTGATTCTGAAACAGAAAAAAGAGCAAGAGAATGGAAAGAAGTTGGATGTGAAATAAGGAAATTCAATTCAAAATTCGGAGAATTTCCATTGAGGTTTTCAATATTTGATAACAAAGAAGCAAGAATTACCCTCGGAAAACCAGAAGTTTCAAAGCCAGAAGATTATATAACCATTTGGACATCGTCGAAACCTTTGATTTCTTTATTGCGAAAGCAATTTGAAGAAATGTGGAAAGAAAGTGAAAAATTAAAATAAAAAAAGTTATAAAAAATATTAAAAAGTTTGTTATAAAATAAAAACCCCTATGTTAGCAGAAAATTATACAATCACTTTTTCTTCTTTTTCTTTCCGCCTCTAGCCATTTTAGCTTCACATACGTTTCCTTTTCCATCAACGTAGTAAAGATATCCTGACTTTCTCTTAACTGCATTCTTTACAAGAATTGTTCCCATTATTTTTTTCCTCCTTTATTTGTTTTATTTGTTCTTCTAAAACGAATCCACAGCGATGAAATCGCGAGGACCTCGCCAGAAAATCCAAAAATTTTCTGAGCGTTGTTTTAATACTACCAAAAGGAAAAGTCCCTATGTTATCCCTATGTATTTCCTTTCGATATATTCTCTAAGAATCATTTCTTTTTAAATCTTTTTCTTTTCTCGTCGGAATCAATCAGTTTTCCCGTCGAGGGTTTTCACTACTTTTGCGTTTCTTTTGTTTATGGGAATTTCGATTAATTTTTTAAATTCTCGTCGGGGTTTTATAGAAAAACTAAACGGCTTCACTTTTTTATATTCGATAATTTTGTTTTTTTTATCAAGCCAAATTGCCAAGAAGGGATAAAAAACAAACCAAGAATGGATTGGGGTATTCACAGATTTTGAAAATTTAAATAACAAATTTTTTGCCTTTTCTCGACGAGAAAACATAAGTCCAATAATCTTTCCAAAGAAAGAAACTTCTCTAGCATTAACTTTTATTTTTTTATTTCTAAATTTTAGAAAAATAATCATCTTATTTAATAGTTACATCCATCGTGCTTGAAGCATATCCCGGCTGACTATTCTTAGACACTTCAACAGTATATCTTATCGTACATAATCCTGCCGTTTCAGGAATTTGAAGTTTCACAATTCTTGCTGGATCGAGAATGTCTCCTGAACCTAAAGGTATTGCATCCTCCGATTTTCCGAGTATAATATATGATTCTGCTTGCTGACTTGTTATTCCACACATTGATGGAACTCCACCTTGCTTTACGACGACATTATAAGAAAAAGTTGCTGGCGAAGAATCTCTGTTGCTTATTGATACACCAAATCCTTTAGGGTCGTCACCTTTTTTCAAACTTATTTCCTGACTCGACGGGAAAACTACAATTCTCTTCGTCCCTTGTCCTTCACTAATTAATTTGTTTATCTGACTCTGCAATTGTGCGTCGATAGAATCAATTGCTCCCGAACCACTTGAAACTATTTTTCCGATGAAAAAAAGTAAACCAATCAACAAAGTCATAGATAAAACGATAGTCACTATTGTTCCGACGGACATTTCAATAGCTGCTTTTTTGTCTACCCTCTTTAACATGACGGATAAAGATGAGACTAATTTATAAATGTTTTGACTTCGGAGAAGTTTGAATAATTCCGATTTTCATTTTTCTTAGGAATTTTCAAATTCTCCTTTGGGAAGTTTGAAATTTTTGTGAAAAATTTGTTTTGCAAACTTCTCTTCGAAGCATTTAAAAAAACAAATATCTTACTATAATTATGAGTTTATTATCAAAACTAACTGGTCTTGTAATTAATAATACTAATTCATCGATGAATGTTTTGCCTTCAAGTTCACTGGTTTATCTTTTAGTATTTTATTTAATTTTTATTTTCGTTCTTGCTCTTGCAGTTTATATTTATTCAGCGCTTGCTTATTCATCTCTCGCAAAAAAAACTCGAACAGAACCTCGATGGTTGGCTTGGATTCCGATTGCACAGTTTGTTTTAATTGCAAAAATGGCGAAGATGTCTTGGACACCAATTTTATTTTTAATACCTATGGTACTATTAATTCCCTCGCTGTTTATCTCTAAAATTTTATTTGTGATTATGTTGATTATTGCACTATTATGTGCTATTGCCCTTGGAGTTTTCTATTTTATTTGGCATTGGAAAATTTTTGAAAGAGTTAGCAAGCCGGGATGGTGGGCTCTTCTTGGTTTAATTCCTTACGCCGGAGGAATAATCTTTTTAGTTTTTTTAGGAATTGCTGCCTGGAATGATAAAAAGTATAACTAATTCTAAAGAGAAGTTTGCAAAATTCAAAAATCGATTCATTTTTTGCAAAGTTTCTTCGGAGAAGTTTGTAATTTTTGTGGAAAATTGTGTTTCTGCAAACTTCTCTAAAGATAATTTTATAAAATTTCTTCTGAGAAGTTTCAAAATTTCCTTTTGATTCCGGAATTTTGCCAACTTCTCTAAATTGCTAAACTTTAAAAAAGAATTAAATCTCTAAACTTTAATTAAGAATTAGTTTCGAGGGGCCCTAGCTCAGCGGGAGAGCACATGACTGAAGATCATGGGGTCCCGGGTTCGACTCCCGGGGGCCCCATCAGGGAATTGTAAATTCCCTCGGGTTTTGAATAAATTCAGGGATATTTCTGTTTCGACTCCGAGCGATTTCATTTTCAAAATAATCTTGGAATTGTAAAAATTAAAATGGGGTCGCGAGTACGGGGGCCCCATCAGAGAATTTTTCAAAACAAAAATAGTCAAATATAAAAGCTATATTTCACTTAACGTTTAATGGAAAAAAAAGAGAAGTCAAGGGTTAAATTTTATATTCTCCTCGGGCTTTTAATTATTTCAATTTCTGAT
>JAGVXJ010000077.1 GCA_018303895.1 Candidatus Pacearchaeota archaeon | reverse complement strand
ATCAAAAAAACAAAACTTCATCGAAATATTGTTTATGATAATTTAGAAAAATTAATCGAAAAAGGACTTGTAGGTTTTGTTCTAATAAAAAACATTAAACATTTCGAAGTTGCATCTTCAGAAGAATTAAAAGAATATGTTAATCGCAAGAGAGAAGAAATTCTAAATGAAGAAAAAATAATGAAAGAGCTTCTGCCTCAAATTGAAAAATTAAAAATTTCTTCAGAAAGAAAACAAGAAGCAACAATTTTCCGAGGGAAAAAAGGATTAAAAACAATTCTTGAGGAAATCACGAAAATAAAATCAGAACTTTTAGTCTTCGGCACGGGTTGGGGGATGAAAGAATCCATGGGAAGTTATTACGAACAATGGCATTTGAAATTAAAGCTGAACAAAGTTAAATGTAAAATTCTTTTGCCTGAAAATAAGAAAAGAGATTTTCTTAATCCATTTATTGCAAAGTATCTCTCCGAAAAAGAGGTGATACCATCCACGATTGCAATTTACGAAGATAAAGTTTTGAATATTATTTGGGGGGAAGAACCAATAGCAATTTTAATAATTAGCGAGAAAGCATCACAATCATATAAAAACTATTTTGAATTATTATGGAAAACCGCAAAATCATAATTCACAAGAAATTTAAACTCAACAAATAAGATAAAAATATGTTAACCCAAACACAAATATCTGAAATACGTGAGCATTTGGAAAAAGCACAAAATCCTATTTTCTTTTTTGACAATGACCAGGACGGACTTTGCAGTTTTTTACTTTTGCAAAGGTTTATTGGACGGGGAAGGGGGATTCCTATTCGCAGTTTTCCGTCGATGGATAAAGAATATTTCAGAAGAGTTAAAGAACTAAATGCGGATTATGTTTTCATCCTGGACAAACCATTGGTTGCAAAAGGATTTTTTGAAGAAGTTGAAAAAGAAAATATTCCGGTTGTTTGGATTGACCATCATCAAATTGACAAAAGTGAAATTCCTGAGTCTGTTTATTATTATAATCCACTTTTTTCCGAAGACAAAAGTTCTGAACCAGTTACTTATCTTTCTTATTTGATTACAAAGAAAGAATCAGACAAATGGATTGCTTTGGTTGGGTGTATTTCAGACAAATTTCTTCCGGATTTTTTTCCCGATGTGAAAAAAGAATTTCCAGAACTTTTGAACAACAAAAAAAGTCCGTTTGAAATATTTTATGAATCTGACTTTGGAAAAATTGCGAGGATATTTGGTTTTGGATTGAAAGATAAAACGACTAATGTAATCAATATGTTAAGATTTCTAATGAAGGTAAAAAGTCCATTTGACGTGCTTGAAGAAAGCCCAAAAAACAAAACGATGCATGAACATTTTGAATATGTTTTTTCAAAATATCAAAAATTTTTCCAGAAAGCAATAGCACTTGAAGAAGAAAATAAAGAGAAGATTTTATTTTTTCAGTATGGGGGGGATATGAGTATAAGTTCTGATTTATCAAATGAACTGAATTTTAGATTCCCGAATAAAATAATTGTTGTGGTTTATATTTCGGGTGTGAAGGCAAATATTTCTGTTAGAGGAAAAAAAATAAAAGAGTTAGTTGTTAAATCAATTGCTGGTCTTGAAAATGCGACAGGTGGTGGACATGAAGATGCCGTCGGTGCGACTGTGAGAATTGATGATTTGGAACAATTCAAGAAAAATCTTACAGAACTGTTGGAATAAAAAGATTTTTCTGCGAAGTTCTTCAAAAACTCCATAACTTCGGAATTTCAGAAAGATAAATGAAATACGAAGTTCTTCAAAAACTCCATAACTTCGGAAGAAAAATCTAACTGAATTAGTTAATTAAAATCAAGAATTGCTTTTGCAACATATAATCCTTCTTCAAGTGTTTCTACTCGATAACCTGTGAGTTCTCTTATCATAGAGTGGTCGTGAGGATTTCCATCTTTTTCCATGATTGTTACAATTGGTTTTCTGAATGCGTCTGCCCAGAAAATTTCTCCAACTGTTCCGATTGATTTTTCTTTTGCCCCGAGAAAATTTACCAAAATTAAATTTGAAGTCATGACGTCAAATCTATCTCGAGTTGTTATTCCCCTATCACAACTTAAAATTTTTTCTGGATAAGAGTCTGAAATATTTTTTTCTTGATTCAAATATTCTTTTGCCCTCATCGGAGAAACTCCAAGAATTCCATATTTTTTCAATTCATCTTTTGCGAATTTTCTCCAGTCAGTACATCCACTATAACTTAATCCGGTTATTGGTCCGGCAAGATACACTCTTTTTTCCATTAATAGTTTTCATTTCTTTTGTTTTAAAGGATTTGTATAATTTTGAGAATACTACTGGTTGTATAAACAATATTTTTAAACTATTAACTTCTTTCTTTGTTATGGTATGTAATATTTTGGTTCCTAAATCTTTAATTGAGATGAATGATCCGTTGATTTTCTTGGCTGGACCTATAAATGGAGCGCCGAACTGGCATGATGAGGCTATTGAATATTTTCAAAGAAATGTTTCGGGAATTTATCTTGCTTCTCCAAATTCTAGACTCGAGAAAAGATTTTGGGATTCAGTTTTAACAAGCGAGAATAAGACAGAAAGCAGACTTGAATGGGAAAGATTTTATCTTGATTATGCGTCGAGAAATGGATGTATTATGTTTTGGTTGCCAAATCAGCTTATGCCAAATTGTAATCGAGCTTATGGTCGTGATACTCGAGGAGAGCTGGGCGAATGGCGTGGCGTTTCAAGATTTTCTAAACCTCGCTTAGTAATTGGTGGAGAAGAAAACTTCGATGGGTATGATGTGATAAAGAGAAATTTTTTAGTAGTAAATCCTGGAATGAAATTTTATTCAACTTTAGAAGACACCTGTAATGCTGCGATTGTGGAAGCTTTGTCTTCAAGGTAATATTCCAAATTGCCAATAGAACTGAATTGCATATGTGAAAAATTCTCTTTCTTTTCCTTCAATGTTTCTTATAATTCTTGTGTCAGGATTAAATTCAGAAATAGTATAGGCATTTGCGACTTGTGGAATTCTTGGAGAATTTCTTTCTATCATATCACTGATTATTAAATCTGGGTCAAAAAACCTATCGGTAGTTTCAGTAATTATTAAGCCAAGTGGAAGACAGTACTGGGTTATATCCTTTCCCTTCTTGTTAAACAATCCAATTTTTTCTTCTCTTTGAAATAATCTTTCTAATTTTTCCATATTTTTGGGATGGGACTATCCTTTTTAAGAATTATTATCTTTTGATTAAATTTGAAATATTAATAATTCCTTGCAAATAAAGTATATTTTTTTACTGGTTTTCCGGTGAAAATGCATTTTTCATTTTTTTCTTTCTGGTCGAATGGAACGCATCTTGAAGTTGCACCTGTCTCTTCTTTTATTTTTTCTTCTGTTTTTGCATCTTCTTTCATGTAAACTTTTACCATCTTTTTTTCTTCAATTGCCTTTTTGAATTCATTGTAAGATTTAACTTCAATGATATTTTTTTCAAGAGACTTTTTTGCTTTTTCCAATAATTCTTTCTGAATGTTTTCCAAAATTTTGGGGATTTCTTTTTTCAAATCAGATTCTTTAATTAAAATTTTTTCACCAGTATCTCGTCTTACTAATGTAATTTGGCCTTTTTCCAAATCTCTTGGGCCGATTTCCATTCTTAATGGTATTCCTTTCAATTCCCATTGATTAAATTTCCATCCTGCGCTATATTCAGTTCTGTCGTCGATGATTGGATTTAGTTCTTTAAAATTTTTTGAAATTTCTTCAGCTTTCTTTTTTACTTTTTCTTCTGAGCCTTTGAAAAAAATCGGTACGATTACCATTTTGTTTCTTGCTATTTTGGGTGGGAGAACAAGTCCTTTATCGTCGCCATGAACCATAATTACTCCACCAATTAGTCGTGTGCTGACGCCCCAGCTTGATTGCCAGGGAATTTGATCTTTTTCTTTTTCATCTTTGAAACTTATTCCAAAAGATTTTGCAAATCCTTGTCCAAGATTATGTGACGTTCCCATTTGAAGTGCTTTGCCGTCGGGCATTAGTGCTTCTATTGTCGTGGTATAATATGCTCCGGCAAATTTTTCTGATTCGGTTTTTGTTCCTTCAATAACTGGTATTGCTAAAAGTTCCTCACACATTTTTTTGTATTCATCTAAAAATAATCTTACTTCTTTATCACATTCTTCTTTCGTCGCGTAAACGCAATGTCCTTCCTGCCATAAAAATTCTCTAGTTCTAAGAAAGGGTTTTGTCTGTTTTACTTCCCATCTTAAAACATTACACCATTGATTTATTCTCAAAGGCAAATCTCTCCATGAACGAATCCATTTTGAATATGAATCGTACATTATTGTTTCACTTGTCGGACGAATTGCTACTCTCTCTTCGCTGTTGTCGTTGTTTTCTACCCAGGCTAATTCGGGTTCGAATCCTGCTGCGTGCTGGGCTTCTTTTTTGAAAAAACTTTCTGGAATCAGCAATGGGAAATAAGCATTTCTTACTTGGTGTTTTTCCATCACTTCGTTAAAATATTTTTGAATTGTTTCCCAGATTGAATATGCATTTGGACGAATAACCATAAATCCTCTTATCGGTGAGTAATCAGCCATCTCGGCTTTTTGTACAACTTCAACATACCATTCGGACAAGTCATCTTCTTTTTTTACATTAATTCCTTCTTGAGAGAACTTTGTATAATTCATTTTCTTGGGATTTTCTGCAAGGTTCTCTTGAGATTTTTGATTTTCTTTTGACATGATTAATCTAGATAATTCGATTATTTAAATTTTTATTAATACTTCTTTTGGGAAGAATACATCTCATGGTTTATTTTTTGGTGATAAGTCATAGGGTAACTATTCTGTCCCGATTTTCCAAAATAGTCGATTCTCGAAAAATCGTAGGGTTTTTCTTTGCCTATTTGATAGTTGTGTGCTTCAGCGTTATGTCCTATTCCTGTTCCCATTATGATAATTTATTAAACCTACATTTTTTATACTTTTCGTGGGCCCGTAGTTCAGTGGATAGAACTCTCGGCTTCGGCAGGCCCTTTCTTTTCTTTTAGGAGAAAAGAAAGTCCCTGGGGAAAGAAAAGAAACCGATAGTTTAGAAAAATTTCCTAGGCTGAAGCAACCGGGTGACGAAGGTTCGATTCCTTCCGGGCTCATAATTTGTGATTGAATAAAATGAAATCACATTTCTCAAAGAGAATCAATAAAAATCAGTTTAAATTCAAAAAGGGAAAATGTGTGAGAGAAAACCGTAGGTTGTCTTCATTCGATTCCTTCCGGGCTCATATTTATTTAGTTATCACTTCAATCCTCTTTGAACTCATCGCTGGATTTATAAGTTAGATTTCTTTCTGTTTGTTATGGAAAAATCAGTTCAGATGACAATGATTATTGTTGGTTCAATAATTTTGCTTGCTTTGATTGGAATTTTTTCATATGGATATTTTACTGGAAATAAAGTAATTATTGAAGCTAATGGGAATGCAAAAATAAGCGCAACGCCTGATTTAGTTACAGTTTATTTTAATGTTGAAACTAAAGGAATTAATGCAACTGAAGCTAAAGACAAGAATGCCGAAATTGTTGAGAAAGTTTTGACTGCTTTGATTTTGCAGGGATTTGAAAGAAAAGATATTCAGACAGAAAATTTTAATGTTTATCCGGATTATAATTATTATAATGGTGGAAGAAATCAAAATGGATATAGAGCAATGCATTCTTTGAAAATAGAATTACCTGTTGAAGACTCTTCTAATCTAAGCAAAATAATCGACGCTGTTGTGGACAATGGGGCTTCTTTGAATTATATTAATTTTGAATTAAGTCAGGAAAAACGAGATGAATACGAAGCGCAAGCTTCAGAGCAGGCAAGCAAAGATGCTCGGAGAGAAGCAGAAAGTGTTGCTAAAGGAATGAACATGGAAGTTAAAAAATTAGTTTCTGTTTCAACTTCTGATTTTGGTTATCAACCTTGGAGAGCTTACGATGCTGTTGCGGGCGCATCTACTGCTGAAATGAAAATGGCTGCTACAAATATTCAACCATCTGAACAAGAAATTATAGCAAATGTTCGAGCGGTTTTTGAATTAAGATAAAAT
Organism: Candidatus Pacearchaeota archaeon; assembly: GCA_018303895.1. Lineage (GTDB taxonomy): Archaea > Nanobdellota > Nanobdellia > Pacearchaeales > GW2011-AR1 > CABMGN01. The sequence goes on along the minus strand of JAGVXJ010000077.1, from coordinate 6,712 downwards.
GTCGTCGGAAAAATATATTCTTTTTTCTTTGGAAGATGAGAAATCAAAAAAACTTGGCGAGGCAATTTCTAATCCAACATGCAAAAAAATTCTTGCCTTGATTTCTGAAAAAGAGTTGAGCGAGGAAGATATTTCGAAAGAGCTGAAAGTTCCGATAAATACCGTAGAATATAATCTGAAAAAACTTTTGCATTCTGGACTTATTGAAAAGAGCAAAGATTTTTTTTGGAGTAAGAGAGGAAAAAAAATTCCTGTTTATAAAATTGCAAATAAATTAATTGTGATTTCTCCTAAAAATTCAAATCTTTCTTCGAAATTAAAAAATATTCTTCCGGTTGCTTTATTTTCTGGAATTTTAACATTACTGATTTCGGTATATTCTAACGCCCGAGTTTTTTCTCAAGATGCTTTATTAAAAACAGCGAATGTTCCGATGATTGAATCTGCGGGACAAATAAGCACTTTTTCTACATCGGGAAACTGGGTTTGGTTCTTGGCAGGTTGGTTTAGTTTTATGATAATCTTTTTGATTTATAATTGGAGAAAGAAATAACTAAAAATATCCAAACTCTCCGCTTGTTCCGGGTTGGCTTTCTCTTTCATTCAAAAAATCTAGGGCTATTCCCCATGATTTTTCATTGGACAAAATATTTGCGTGTCCGTTGACTTCTGGAACTTTTTGATTTTTTATTTTTCGATTAGTTGAGGGCCACTTCGCGTTTTTTAATGGAAAAACAAGTTCATCTAATGAATCTGCTCTTAGACAAAGAACTTTTTCGATTTTTCCTAGTGGTGCGGAATTTAGTTCTTTTAAAAAATCTGAACCTGGAAGCATCTGCCAGCATGAGGTAGTGGTTAAGGAAAATGGAAGAATAATTGGTGACAATGTTCCCTGATGTGGTGTCGCAATTGTAACAAATGACTTGACATATTTGTCTGCACCAAGAAGCTGGACTGCATATCTTAACACAAGCCCACCCATGCTGTATCCGATGGCTTGTAATGGTGAACCCCAATAATTATCCTCGATAAATCTTGCTAATTGTTCTGCTGATTTTCTATTGTCTTGTTTTGAATTGTAATCAAAAATTGCGGATCCTTCTGGAATGTTTCTTGTTTTCAAAACATTTTTTCTCTCAAAAAAACCTGGGACTACAATATACTTTGTTTGTCTCGAAAAATATCCTGCTAATTCTGAAGAATCCATTTCCGGCTGAAGATTGTAAAATAGGTGTCTTCCCATTGCACTTATTTCTTCCAATCCTAAAAATTTTGAAAGTAATTTTTTCATTAAAATTCAGACAGATTAAACTTTTTATATTTAGTTGTTTTTAACTAGATTATTTTGAAATCAATTTTTCAATGACTTCTTTTGCAGTTTTGAAATCTGCCCGTTTGTTTGACATTTTCATTACTTGCCCAATAAGAAAATTTATTGATTCTTTTTTTCCAGATTTGTAATCTAAAACCGCTTTTTCATTTTCGCTTATTGCTTTCTTTGCTATTTTTTCTATCTCATTTTCAGACGATATTTTTTTATTTTGTTCGGCAATTTCTTTCGGAGAAAAAGATTTTGGGATAAATTTATTTAAGATTTCTTTGGCTTTTAATTCGGTTATGATTTCTTTTTCTACAAGTTCAAGAAGCTCAATGAAATGTTCTGGTTTTATATCAACTTCATCTAGTTCTTTATTTGCATAATTTAACAGTCTTTTTAATTCAACAGTTACCCAAGATACTGCAAGTTTGATATTTACTTTTTCAGCTACTTTCTCAAAGAACTCAACAATGTCAAGATTTTTTGTCAGAACTTCCGCGTCATATTTTGAAAGTTTGTGCTTCTTTATAATTTTTTCAATTTTTTTTGTTGGAGTTTCGGGAAGATTTTTTTCAATTTCAATTAAATATTTTTTTTCAAACTGAATCAAAGGCAAATCTGGTTCTGAAATGAAACGATAATCCTCTGCATTTTCCTTGCTTCTCATTTTTGTCGTCGTATTTTTTTTGTCGTCGTATCTTCTTGTTTCTTTTTCTTTCGGAACTTCTTTTGACTGACGTTTTATTTCTGTTTCAATTGCTCGCTTGATATTTTCTATACTATTTACATTTTTTATTTCAATTCTTTCGCCGTTTTTTTCAGGCAGAGAAACATTTACATCGGATTTTATTCCTGAACTTTTGTCGAGAAGTTTCATGTACCATAATGTTTCAACTAATTGTTTTAGCCATTCTCCGACTTGTTCAGATGAAGAGAAATCAGGGTCGGTGACTATTTCAATTAACGGGCTTCCTGAACGATTGTAATCAATTTCTCCTGTTTCAGGGTTCCATGCTGCTGGGTCTTCTTCAAGGTGACATTCTCTTATTTTTATTCCTAAAAATTTTCCATCACTTCCAGTTGGAACTGCATACGGCCCAGAAAGCGTGTTTTGATACCCTTTTGGTAAGTCAGGCCAGGAATAATGTTTTCTCATCCAGGGTGTGTTCTGATTTATTTTGCATCCCAGAACCAATGAAACTTGAACTGATTTTTTTACTGCTTCTTCATTTGGTAGCATCGGTTTTGAGCCGGGCTGTCCAGTGCAAATTGGGCAGATGTTTGTATTGGGTTTTGTGAATTTTATTCCATGCTCGGATTTACAATCACAGAATAATTTTTCTTCAGTCAGCAAATATCCATGAATTTCTAAACCTATTTTTGGCATAAGGACTAAATATTTTTTGGATTTATTAAATTATGTATATCTTTGAAATTGTTAGATAGTTTTTTATAGAAACTTTTTGTTAATTCTTTATGGTAAAAACTAGTGCTTGTCCGGGAGATTATGTTGAAGTTCATCTCATGCATAAAATTTATGAAGGCCTTCTTTTGGAGTCGCCCCAGGACGAGAAAGATGTTGTTTTGTTCAAGCTAAATAATGGGTATAATATTGGACTGAATAAAAAAGATATAATTGAAATAAAAGTTAAGAAAAAGTATTCTCCGATAGTCGAAAAATTTGAAACTAAATCTGACGAGGAAAAACCAAACATTGGGATGGTTATGGTTGGTGGGACGATAAGTTCACAACTTGATTCAAAAACAGGAGCGGTAAAATGGTTAACTTCACCAGAAAAACTTTTCCAATTTTATCCGGAAGTTTTTAAACATGCAAACGTTTCTCGAATTGAAAGTCCGTTCAAAAAAGATTCAGGTGAAATGGATTTTAAAGACTGGAAAGAAATTGCAAAATCCGTCGATGTTTTGTTAAAAGATGATAATATTAAAGGAGTGATTGTGACTCATGGAACGGATTCATTACATTACACTGCTACTGCTTTATCTTTTTTTCTTCGAGATTTGAACAAGCCGGTTGTTTTAACTTATAGTCAGAGAAGTACAGACAGAGCTTCAAGTGATGCATCGCTAAATTTAGAATGTGCATCTCTCGTCGCTGTTTCAGATATTGCTGAAGTTGTTTTGGTTGGGCATGCAGATACGAACGATGACTTTTGCTATGTTCTTCGTGGGACTAAAGTTCGAAAAATGCATTCTTCTCGACGTGACGCATTCAGACCGATAAATACAAAACCTATTGCAAAAGTCTTTCCAAATAAAATGGAAATTTTGTCCAGCTTTAATCCAGTGAGAAAAGAAAATAAAAAAGTTTATCTTGATAATAAATTCGAGGGGAAAATTGCTTTGATAAAATATTTTCCGGGACAAGACCCAGACATTTTGGATTACTTCTTGAAGAAAGGATGCAAAGGGGTTGTGATTGAGTTCATGGGGCTTGGACAAATCGCTGCTTATGAGTCTAGAAATAATTGGATTCCGAAATTAAAAGAAGTTCAGAAAAAAGGCATGTTTATTTGTGCGACTGCGCAGACGATTTATGGAAGGTTGAATCCGAAAGTTTATTCTACTGGACGGGAACTTTTGAAAACAGGAGTTGTTTATCTCGGAGATATGCACTCTGAAACAGCCTTGGTAAAACTTGGCTGGGTTTTAGGACATACTGATTGGGCTTCGTCAAACGAGAAAATTCGAGAGAAAATGCTTGAAAATATTTCTGGTGAGTTCAACGACAGGTTGGAAGAATGATTATGTTGTAACTTCAAAGAGAAGACAAAATCGGAAGGTTTTTAAACAATCTGGGCTTGGGCAATCTATGGCAAAATTAGAAGATATGGAGTATGCTCTCGTAGAAAAAGGAACTTATCCTGACTATTGTAGAATGTTCTCTGGAGATAGTAGGTTTGATCCAGTTAGATATGCAATGGCTTTGGGTCATAATGCTCAAACCCATATTGCTTCAGACCAGATTATGTTCATTGGAGGAATGGGTGTTTTAGGAAATATTGTAAATATTTATGGTGAAGAAGCTATTCCCAATTGGAGAGGAACTCATGATATAGATTTAATTGTAAGAAGAAAAGACTATTTACCAATTATTCAATCAGTCTTTGATGATTTAGACATGGGTGGAAAATCTTTATCGGTGCCAAATAAATATACTCTTCGAGGAAAATCTAGAGATGGAGAAAGAAATTTTCTTAACTCAATAAGTATTGACGCTTATGTCCCCAATGGTTCTCATGACGGGGGGGTTGTTTTAGACGGAAAAATAGTTAATGAATCTGACTGGAACGAGGCAGTTTCAACTACTCTTTTTGGCGTTCCGATTAATGTTCTTAATCCCATTGAACTGATGAGAATGAAACTTGAAATTTGCTGTGAAAAAACTAAAAATCCAAGAAAACAAGATCAAGAAGATGTTTTGGATTTGTATGATATTTGTAGACATAACGGATTTACTCCAAAAATGATTTATGATGGTGTGGGAAAAAATAATGTTAACCAATTACAGAGGTTAAATAAAACAAGGAGTGGCGTAAGATGGAACATAATGAAAAAATAAAGATCCTTGTCCTGACAGATATTCATTCAGATTACGACGCTGCAAAAATGGCTTATGAATCAACTAATCCTGATTTAGTTTTAGATTGTGGAGATCACACTGATATCAGAAATATTTCTGGCTTAACACCCCATTATTTTGTCCATGGAAATCACGAGCCTACAAGTATTCTTCTTGATTCTGAGGGATATCCTTTACCTGCTAAAATAAATAGCGACCAAATATACTCTTTTGAAAAAGGAGAATTAAAAGTTAGATTTTCAGGTGTTGGTGGAAATTACTCATCTAGAAAAGATGAGAAACACATTAATGAAAAAGATATTCCTAATTTAAAGAGTATATCTGCTGGGGGTTTGGATGTTTTATTATTTCATGAGTCCCCATTGAATATTCTCGAGGAAAATAATCAATTTCCGTTGGCTCAAAAGGTAATTGATGAAATAAAAAGAATTCGTCCAAAATTTGTATTTTCTGGGCATACCGGAATTTATTCAGAGAATAATTCTGGGAAAGTCCATTTGGTTAATTTAATGGATGCTGGGAAAGGATTTGGAATTTTAGAAATAGATAGTTCGAGGTATAATTTCTCAAGAGTAATTTCCAGATATAGATAATGTTTTTAAGAGAAATTTTTCCTAATACACAATTTTAATAAACTCCTTTTCTTTCTTTTTTTTATGCAAAGTGATGATTATAAAAAATTAGGTTTTAGAGCTGGTTTGGAAATTCATCAACAACTTGATACGCGAAAATTATTCTGTAATTGTCCCGGAATTTTGAGAACCGACGAGCCGGAATTTGTTATTCACCGAAAACTTCATGCCGTTGCTGGTGAAAGTGGAGTTATCGACGAGGCGGCGAAATATGAGGCAGCGATTGGTAGAGATTTTTTTTATCAAGGTTATAGCACTACTTGTTTAGTTGAACTTGATGAGGAACCACCGCACGAACTTAATCCTGATGCTTTGAAAATTGCTTTACAACTTTCAGAATTATTTAATTGTCAGGCGCTTCCAATAGTTCAGGTTATGAGAAAGACAGTTATCGATGGGAGCAACACTTCTGGTTTTCAGAGGACGGTTCTTATTGCTATAAATGGTTTTTTAGAAACGTCGAAGGGAAAAGTCGGAATTCAGTCAATTTGTCTTGAAGAAGATGCGGCGAGAATTGTTGAGAAAACTGAAAAATCTTCTATTTATCGTCTTGATAGATTGGGAATTCCGCTGATTGAAATTGCGACGGATCCGGATTTGAAGGACGCTGAACATGTTAAAGAAACTGCTTTGAAACTTGGGGAAATTTTGAGGAGTTGCAAAGTTAAGCGAGGAATTGGAACGATAAGACAGGATGTTAATGTTTCAATAAAAGGCGGGGCGAGAATTGAGATAAAGGGATTTCAGGAACCGTCGATGATGATTAAGATTGTTGATAATGAGATTTTGAGACAGAAAGAATTAGTTGAGCAGGGAAAAAAAGTTAATTCAGAAGTTAGGAATGCTCTTCCCGACGGGAGAACTGAATTTATGAGGCCGATGCCGGGTGCGGACAGAATGTATCCTGAAACGGATATTCCGTTGCTGAAAATTTCTCGAGATATGCTGAACGAGGCGAAGAAAAATCTTCCTAAACTTAAATCTGAAATCGAAAGTGAATTGAAAGACAAAGGACTTGAACCGGAGATGATGAAACTTCTTCTTTCCGAAGGTTTGCTTGAAGAATTTAAGGCTTTGATTAATTTGCACAATCATCCGAATCTTGTTGTTAAGACTTTAGTTTTATGGCCGAAAGAAATTGCGGCGAGAAATAATTTA
>JAGVXJ010000076.1 GCA_018303895.1 Candidatus Pacearchaeota archaeon | reverse complement strand
TATTAAAATCTGATGAACAGACTTCATCAATTCTGCCGACTTCCAATGCTTTTGCACATCCGTCATAACCTTGTGGACAACAAGGAATCCCTTGAGATTTCATATTAATAAAATATTGTCTTGATTCCGGAACTCCAGCTACAGCTCTAACTCCTTTAGACAAATTTCTTTTTTCTCTCTCCCCTGTTAGACCAAGTAATGTAAAGTCAAAATCGGTTGAGTGTATATCAGGTGTCATTTTATTCGTATTTGTTTTTTAATTTAAATTTAGTATGAATATGAAGTCCTTGTAATTCTTCAAGCAACAATTTGAAAGCGTACGAAATTTCAACCGGCTCGGCTTCTTCCGACGAACAAATTGGACAAATAATTTTATTTCTAATATTATCTTCAATTGCAATTGAACCGCATTTTGAACAAATGTGAAGTACAACTTTATCTGAATCATATCTTTCTTTCAACAACAGCGACGCACCATGTGCAACTAATGCTTGCTGTTCCATTTCTCCAAGTCTCAATGCTCCACCTCTTGATCTTCCTTCAACAGGTTGTCTCGTCAATAAAGCAATTTTTCCTGAAGCTCTTCCGTGAAGTTTGTTACCAACCATATATTTCAATTTTAAGTAATAAAGATTTCCGACGAAAATTTTTGCTTCGAATCTTTTACCAGTAACTCCGTTGTACATAGTTTCTTTTCCGTCGTATCTGAATCCCATTTTCTTCAGCTGGTCTTCAAGTTCCTTTTTGCTTTCTCCAGAGAATGAAGTTCCGTCGACATTTTCTCCTCTCAAACATCCAACTTTTCCTCCGAGTAATTCTAATAAATAACCAACAGTCATACGTCCCGGCAAACCATGTGGATTGAAAAGAACATCTGGTCTGATTCCCCTCGACGTGAAAGGAATATCTGCTTCAGGAATAATTGCACCAATAACTCCCTTCTGACCATGAGCTGTAGCAAATTTATCTCCAAGTTCTGGAATTCTTAAATCTCTTGTTCTCATCTGAACAATCTTGTTTCCTTCTTTATCCATAGAAATGAAAACAGAATCAACAACTCCTTTTTCCTCTTGTCTCATTGTAACACTTGATTCTTTCTTTGTTCTAACAGAAATTTCTCTTGCTTCTGAAAGGAATTTCGGTGGTGAAGATTTTCCAATTAAAACTTCGCCCTCGCCAGCTTCAGCCTCGGGATAAACAATTCCATCATTTTCTAAAAGTCTATAACTTGCTTCTGTTCTATAACCAGAAGTGTCTTTATCTGGAACAAGAATTTCATCTTTCAGTCCACCAGCATAATTCATTTCTACTGCAGAATAAGGTCTGAAATAATAACTTCGCCCCATTCCTCTATCCAAACTTCCTTTGTTAAGAATCAAAGCATCTTCCATATTATATCCTTCATAAGTCATAATAGCGACGACAAGATTCTGTCCTGCAGGATAAGTATTCAAAGTATCATAAACAAAACTTCTAACAATTGGTTTTTGTGGATATTGTAAAATACTTACATCAGTATCAAGTCTACAAAGATAATTTGCAGAATACAAACCAAGTGCCTGCTTCTGTGTCTTACTTCCTCTGTTAAGTCTCGACGACTGATCATGATTTCCGTATGGAACAAGTGAAGTTACAACACCGAACAAATCCATAGAGTCAATCTCAAGATGAGTGTGATTCATAGTAATTTCTTCTTTGTACAAAGCAACCAAAGCATTTTCTTCTTCACCAGCGTCGAGATATTCAATAATTTTTTCATCAATCAAATCTTTCCAAGAAATTTCATTCTGTTGTAATTTTATCAAATGCTCGTCTTTAAGTCTTGAAATTCCACTCTCAACAATAATTAATGGTCTTAATGCTCTTCCAACTTCAGTAGTTATCAAAACAAGTCCGAAGACATCATCATATCTGAAATTCATTTGCAATGGAAGTTGTTGCATTCTTCTTTTTTCTCTTAATGACGAAATAAAACTTAATGGTTCAGTAACATTTCCAATAAAAATTCCGTTGAAGAAAACTTCTTTTCCTTCGAAACCAGTCTTGTCCATTCCAAGCTCTTCAAGTTCTTTCAAAAATTTATCCTGGTCAAATTTAACTTCAGTAGAAATTCTACTTAATATCGCAAGATTTTTTCTCAAACCAATTTCAGTTCCCTCTGGTGTTTCAATCGGACAGAATCTTCCGTAATGTGTTGGATGCAGAGTTCTTGCTCTGAAATTTTCCTGATCAGATTTCAACATACTTGAAACTCTCTGCAACTGAGAAATTGTTGCTAAATAATTTGTCTTATCCATGTTCTGCGTAATTCCTGAACGCATTCCAGTCCAAGAACCAGTTGCAATTGCAGATTCAACTCTGTGTGAAAACAGCGTCGATTTCGCGATAGTTTTTATTGAAAAAAACTTTTTTCTCTTTTCTGATTTTTGCAAAGAATATTGAATATCTCTAATTAAAATTCCTAGATTAACTCTGAACAAACTTGAAAGAAGATCGCCAGAAAGTCTAACTCTTTTATTTGCGTAATGATCTTTATCTGTAATCATTCCCTCGGGATTTTCCTTTGCAATCAAAAATTGTTTTATTAATTTACATAAAGTAATTGCTTTTTTTATTCTGTCTTCTTTTTTCAAACCAATATGTGGAAATAAATATGAATCAACTCTTTGCTTAACTCTGTCAAGAATTTCTTTTTTTGTACCCTGCAAATTTGTCTGCTCAGCGATATGAAGCATGGCATCCTCTGGAGTTGCAAGATTTACAAACTCGTAAAGATTAACAATAACACTATCAGTTTCTTTTCCAATGTATCTCGCGATATCAGATTCTTTAGTCAAACCCAAAGCTTTCAAAATAACTATTGCTGGAAGATTTCTAAATCGGCTAAAAGACAATTCAAAAAGTCCTTCTTTATTTTCAGAAATCACCGTCGGTATTCTGTAAGTTCCCCTTAAAGAAAACATTCTCAAAATTAAATTTCCTCTCGAATCTTTTTCAATGAATGATTGATTTTCCGCCAAGTCTTCAGCCATAACCATAACTCTTTCGTTTCCATTAACAATAAAATAACCACCATAATCCAACGGATCGCTGTAATTTTGTATAAGCTGTTCTTTATTCATGCCCCAAGTATTACAAGCTTTACTCTTAACCATAATTGGAATTCTTCCGATTTCAACAGTTTCAGAATCGACTTGTCCATCTTTCTTAACTGTGATTTCTAAAGTTACCGTCGCTGAATAGGTTAAATTTCTTAATCTTGCTTCATAAGGAAGAACTTTTGAAACACTTCCATCCGACTCAACAACCTGTGGTTTTCCGACAGAAATTTTTCCCAAAGTAATTTCAAATTCATCATTCTCGATGCTGGCAGAAACTTCTTCTACAATTTCTTGCATTTTATGTTCGATAAAATCATTAAAAGAAATAATATTCGATTCAACAAGTGAGTGACCTTGAAGATATTTTTTCACGACGAGATGATTATTTTTTACCATTATACAACAACCCGATAGAACACATTTACTTTCTCTTCTTCTTTTCTTTCAACCTTGATGACATCTCCCAATGCACATCCTTCGGGCAAAGCAGCGTCGTTAATTAAAATTTTTGGAAGTTGGGGTTTAGAAATATTCAGTGATTTAAGAATCTCTTCAGCATCTTTTTCACTTATCTTGGTATGTTTTGGTTGTAGATTATGCATTTTTCACCGACGGGAGATTTTTAAACATCTGCAAATTATATTTAATAGTATTAGCAACTTGCGGATAATAAAAGATACCAAAAAGTGGTTTAAAAATGTTTCCTTTTTCAGAAGAAAAAAGAGTAAAAATATAACTAAAATAAAAGAACAAAAATTCTATCTTCTAGCCCACATTTCGAAATGATTTCTCATAGCCGCCAGAAAATCGTCGCAAAGTTTCATTGTTTCTTCCTGCAAATATTCAATTCTGTCCGGCAAAATCCATTTTTCGTAAATTTTTTGCATCCATCTGTCCCAACCAGATTCGGGGTCAAATTTATTATTTCTATCTTTAATCAAATTGCCTTTAATAATCACTTCAAAAGTTCCTTTATTTGCTGAAATTTTTTTTCCGTTAGGGTCAGTGATTTCCGTTTTTGACATCGCGACTAATTTAAATTCTATATTAAGTTCATATTGAAAATAGTCGGAGAATTTTTTTTTGGCTGTCCATTTTATTGTCAGGTTTCTTGTTTCCGGTCCAGTAATTTTTTCCATGTATTGATCTTCAACGACGTCGAAATCTTCTTCAATCAACCACAAATAAGCATATTCATAAGCATCGGTAAACTTGAAAGTTCCACCATATTTTATTTTACTACCATACACCTTCTCTTTTTCTGACATAATTCGTTAAAGAAGAAGTAGTTTAAATATTCTTTGAAATTAATTTTTGTAAGAAATTAAAAAGAAAATCTGTCTGCAGAAGAATTACTAATCTTTTTTTCTAAATCAGCTTTCAACTTTTCTTCTCCAATCTTTTTTATTGCCAATTTTCTTTGCTCTTCTCTTTCAACCTTAAAGTTATCAGTAGCAATAATCTGAGAAAGATAACCTTCCCAATCTCCGTTTTTATATACCTCAACACTCCAAGGTTCAACAAAGGGCAAAGGAAGTTTTTGTTCGGATTTTTCATCTCTGAAAAACTTTTTTCCAGGCTCTGTACCACTAATCTCAGCTTCCAAGGCATAGCCACTTTCAGCTTTCAAATGTAATTCAATACGACTGATATTTCCGTATCCTCCGCCAGTAGTGTACTTAATTAAAACAGTTTCATCTTCAAATCTATCTATTGTTTCAGTTCGATATTCATGAACATTCCGAACATGATTTCCATATTTAACGGCAACATCTAAACATCTATCAATCAATCCTTCTTTAGTCAAATGTTCCTCAATTTTTTTAACACTCTCAAGATATTCACCGACATTCATGACTCAAAAAGAAAATTCAAGTTTATATTTATTATTGTGATATTTTGTAATCATTAGAAGAATCAGAAATTTATTAGTAATCAAACATTTTTTAAACCAATTATTTCTCATTTAATTAAGGTCCCGTAGCTCAGCCTGGTAAACTGAAATCACAAAAAATAAAAAAAAGATTTCGTTCGTACCAGTCCGTCGCTACTCAAGCCCCAAACAAAGGCCCCGTAGCTCAGCCTGGTAGAGCACTAGACTTTTAATCTAGTCGTCGCGAGTTCAAATCTCGTCGGGGTCATTGAGATTTGAACGAATTTAAAAACATACGCGAAATTGTTCTTCAATTTCAGCAATGGAAATTTAAAAAATAGAAATCAAATCTTTTACAAAAATTTCCTTAACTTCTCATTAATTTGTCGCAATGAATTACTGAAAGATTATACAAATTTCTGTAATCTTTCCGCAAAATCTTCTTCAGGCATTCCACCAACAAATTTTTCTAAAAGTTTTCCGTCTTTGAAAAGAATAAAACATGGAATAGAACTAACTGCAAATTTTCCCGCAAGCTCGTTGCTGTCGTCAACATTAACCTTTCCAAATTTAATTTTTCCTTTAAACTTTTGACTCATATCGTCAACAATTGGTCCCATCATTATGCACGGCATACACCATTCTGCAAAAAAATCAATTAGCACTAAACCCTTCTCAATAAATTGGGGAAATTCATGACTTGTTAATTCTGGAACTGAACTCATTCACACAATAGAAAAAAGAGGTTTATAAATTTTATATCAATTCTTTTTCAGTCCAGTACTTCCAAATCCACCTTCTCCGCGAATACTATCTGAAAGATTTGATGTTTCTTCAATCTCTGCCCGAATTACTGGTTGAATTAAAAGCTGAGCAATCTTCTCTCCTTTTTTCACAAGATATTCTTTGTTAGAGGTATTAAATAAAATAACTTTGTATTCTCCTCGATAATTACAATCTATCACACCACCCATAACTTTCAATCCATAATTCCCAGCAAGACCACTTTTGTCCCAAATTAGTGCAACATAGCCTTGAGGAAATTCCATAGAAATTCCCGTCGGAATAATCTTTCTTTCATTCGGAAAAATTAAAACTTCTTCAACAGAATATAAATCTAAACCAGCATCACCGTCGTGAACATAATGAGGAATTATCGCGTCGTTGTGAAGTTTTTTAATTTTTAATTTTATTTCAGAATTAATCATAATCCACAACCCCCAACTTTATCCCCGCAGGAATTGCATGAAAAACAATTCGGACCAGTTTGAGTCATTAAATTTCCACAATCCTTGCAAGTTACTCCGCGAGTATTTGAAACTTTGCCGTCGGAATGATTTCCATTTTTTCCGTTTCCGTTAGTTGGAACCAAAGAATCATCTTTAACAAAACCACCAAGTTCAGGATCATTAATCACTTGTTCAAAATTCCAATCATCAATACTCATTCTTTTGTAAGTTTTGAAAGCACCATTCTTGAAACCACGAAGATTTTTCATATCAACTTTTTCTGGTTCAGTTGCAAACTCTGTTTTTCCAAGATAATTAAGAAGCAAAAATCTTCCTAAAAAATCTTTTATTGAAAGACAACTTTTAATGTATGGATGAGAACCTTTTGGATTATCAATAGTTACAAAACCATTTGGTTCAAACTGACTTCCAATCCATTTTGAAGCTAATCTCTCAAGTTTTACTCCATCTTTCAAGGCAGTTGAAGCATCAATACCAACCGATTTAAGCAAATTCCCCAACATTGAATCCGAATAGCAATTCATAACAACTTCACCTGGACGACCATCAGAATATTCGCCGATATTTAACAAAAATGGAACGCCACCAATTCTAAATTCATGTCTAAATGAAGAACCCGTCGACGGCAAATCTTCTTTCTCACCCCGTTTTAACTTAACAAAACTTTTATCTCCAAAACCCAAAGCGCTTGATGGTTTGCTTCCGTCTCTAAATGGTGTTAACCCTTTCAATCCAAGTTTATAGCCCAGGACAAACCCGTCGTAAATATCTTTTACCGTCGCTGAATTTGGCATATTAATTGTTTTTGAAATTCCGCCTGAAATAAAAGGTTGTGCTGCAGCCATCATTTTAATATGTCCTTCGATAGCTATACTTCCTTGTCCGCTTGCATCACCAAAAGCAGTATCAAAAACTTTGTAATGGTCTGGATTTAAATGAGGAGCACCAAAAATAGTTTTTCTTTTTTCAAGGAATGTTCTTACATCTTTGACCTGACCCTCGCTATAACCCAAATTCTTTAGGGCGTTTTCAATTTCCCTATTTGTAAGAATTAATTTACCCCCACCAGCAAGATTTTTTTCTATCACTAAAGAAATTGACGGCTCAATTCCGGTTGCATCTGATGAACCCATTAGATAAGATATAGTTCCCGTCGGTGCTAAGACAGTAGCCTGTGCATTTCTAAACCCAACTTTTTCCCCACGCTCAAGAACATTTTTCCAGGATTCAATTACTTTAGTTTTCAAATTTTCCGGAACATGATTCCACAAAATCTTTTCTAGGCTATCTTGGTGTTTTTTCATAACTTCCATCATTGGTCTTTTATTAAATTCAAAATGAACAAAGGAACCAAGATGTTCAGAAAGTTCAGCAGAAGTCTCATAAGCAATTCCCGTCGTCAAAGCAGTTATAGCACCAGCCAAAGCTCTACCCTCGTCGGAATCGTAAGCAAAACCATTTCTCATGATAAATGAACCAAGATTTCCATAACCCAAACCCGTAGTTCTGTACTCTGGACTTATTTCCGCAATTCTCTTTATTGGATACGAAGCTGCATTGTTTGCAATATCCAAAGCAATTTCAATTAATCTCGCTGCATGAGAATAATTTTTAACATTTAAATTTCCATTGCTGTCTGAAAAAGCTAAAATGTTCATAGAGGCAAGATTGCATGAAGTGTCGTCGAGAAACATATATTCTGAACATGGATTCGATGCATTTTGTCTTCCCGAGTTCGGGCAAGTATGCATTTGATCAACCTTCGATTCATAAACTGCTCCAGGATCCCCGATTCTCCAACTACCATAAGCAATTTTTTTCATTAAATAATCTGCAGAAACTTTTCCAGCAATGCTTCCGTCGACAATATTGTACAACTCAATTTCTCCACCTTTGTTAAGTTGTTCAAAAAAGAAATCATCGAGTCTTACTGAAAGATTTGTGTTTTGGTAACCCACAGTAGAATAAGCTTCGCCATCCATTCCTGAGCTGTATCCCGCCTCCATTAAAATAAGGGCTTTGTGATCTTCCTCAACTTTATCCTCGACAAAAGAAAAAATGTCTGGATGAGTATATCGCATTTGCGTCATTCTTGCGGCTCTTCTACTTTTTCCACCAGATTTTACCGAACCAGCATTACTATCATATGTTTTCAAAAAACTCATTGAACCAGAAGATTTTCCTCCACCAGAAAGTGGCTCACCTTCCCCACGTAACACACCAATATTTTGCCCAATTCCCGAGCCTGCTGAAAAAACTCTTGTTTCGTCACCCATATGACTTGCAATTTTTTCAAGATCATCCTGAGGCCCCGCGATAAAACATGCATGACATTGTGGATGAACATATTCTCCAAAAGGAGTGGTTTCAATTTCTCCCGTCTCAGGGTTTTTGAAAAAATTTCCACTTTTATTTCCTTCAATTCCGTACTCGTTGTGAATCCCACTATTAAACTGAACAGGAGAATTAAATGCAAACTTTCTGTTCAACTGCAACCACAAAAGTTCATCTCGGAAATTAGTTTTGTCTTCTTCCGTCGCAAAATAACCTAATTTATTCCCCTCTTCAGCAAAAAAGTTTGAAACTCTCGTCGCCAAATGATAAAGAGAATTTTCATGATCGACACCAATCTTGTCAACCATTTTTTGTTTCCAATCTTCTTTCTTTGGTTTGAAAAAATATTTGTTTGCAACAATTCTTGCATCATTATCATCCCACGAAACAGGAAAAGTAGCATCGTCCATTCGGAAAACAACTCTTTGAGTTCCATCTTCTTTTTTTTCTTTTATCTCAACAACTCTCGGAGCCCATGACCCAACAGAATCTTTTATGTTATCAACTCCTTCGGTAAAATACCTTTCAATTGTAATTCCTTTTTTTTCCGGAATATCATTATGGTAAACTCTGCCGATATCAAAACGGTCAAGATATTGGTTTCCTTTATGTTCGTAAATTTTAATTTCGCCAGCCTTAACCGCAGAATTAAGTCTTTCAATATCAAGAGCTTGAGATTTAACTAAGTCATAAGATTTAGAAATTTCCAAATGTCTATCTGGAATGTAATCATCAACGGGAAACTTTGTGTATTTCATTTTTTATTTTTTAGTTTATTCATTTTTATTTTTTCAAATCTTTTATCTCACGCTTGAAATCTGCAACGTCCTGAAAATTTCGGTAAACACTTGCAAATCTGACATACGCAACTTGATCTAATTTTTTTATTTTTTTCATTATAATTTCACCGATGAAAGTGCTTTTTATTTCACGCTGTCCAAGTTTCCGAAGATAATCTTCAATCTCATTTATCAGATTATCAATCTTTTCTTTTGGAACCGGCCGTTTTTCGAAAGCCCTGTCAATCCCTTTTTCAAGTTTTTCACGAATGAATCTTTCTCTTGCCCCAGATTTTTTAACTACGAAAAAATCCCCTTTGACAATTTTTTCATAAGTCGTAAATCTTTTGCCACACTTCAAACATTCTCTTCTTCTTCTCGTCCCTTCTGGAGAACCTCTCTTATCGGTCACCTTCGAAGCCAGATTGGAACAAAACGGGCAAATCATAATCTCTTTTTAGCATACAACGGGTGGTATACAAACCAAAGTTAGATACAACTTCAGGTATGCTCGGATACTTAATTCCAAGTTAAGTATTTAAACATTTATTGTAACTTAAAAAAGGGAAAAATAATTTTTGTGAAAAAAGTTACAAAAATCTATGAGTTGATAGTTGTTTAAAATGTAATCACTAGATTCTCTTCAATTATTGTTTCAAGTAATTTTGAAGAATCTGGTTTCGGAAGACTACCTAAAAATTCAAATGCTTCATCCTGCACAGGATTTTTCTCGTTAAGCGGATGTTCTTTGCCATACTTTTGAGCTTCAATATTAAGATATCTTAAAAACTCAAAGCAACATTATAATCCTTTGAAGACAGGCTATTCCCTGATGTTAATTTAGGTCTTTCCATAACCATTCATAATTTTTTTGTTTATAAATATTTATATAATTTGGAACAAAATTAATTTTTCAAAAAGTTTTATAAAACCATCCTTCCTTTGTCTGTTATGTCTGCAGAATTTTTATCCTTGATTCAAAATGCAGTTGGACAACAAGCTGCTCAATCTTTTGCCGATAGCGTCGGAGTCTCTCTCAACGTCGCAGTTATAATGTTAGTAATAATTCTTGTCTGGGATTCAGTTTGGAAATTAATTTCCCTGTGGAAAGCGGCACAAAATAAATCGATTCCGTGGTTTATCGTTCTCGCAATATTCAACACGATGGGAATTTTACCAATATTGTATATATTTATTTTTTCAAAATTGAAAAAGAAAGAAAATAAAGTAGAGTCTAAAAAGAAAATTAAGAAAAAAAGAAAATGAAAGGCTTTGTCGCGGACATAGAAAGAGAAACGTTAAAGAATAAAAATTTTAGAAAAGTATTATACACTGCAAAACACTGTCAGTTAGTTCTTATGAATTTGAGACCGAAAGAAGAAATAGGAATGGAAGTTCACAAAAGCAACGATCAATTCTTCAGATTCGAAAGAGGAGAAGGAAAATGCATAATCGACGGACACGAATACAAAATCAAAGACGGCGTAGCAATAATTATTCCCGCAGGAGCTCAACATAATATAATCAATACTTCAACCAAAGATGAACTAAAACTTTACACAATTTATTCTCCTGCTCATCACAAAGACAAAGTTGTCCGAGCAACAAAAAAAGAAGCCGAAGCCAATTCTCCTGAATTCAATGGAAAGACGACGGAATAATTAAGGATAAAAGGCTTCGCCAAAATTTTTCTTAGGGTTGGGGCTTTGACGAACGAAAATTTTATAAATGAGTGATATCTACTTATCTCAATATGACTGAACTTAGTTTTATTCTACAAAAAGGAGAAAAAGTTTTAACCGATTCTGGAAAATGTACTTTTGCCGGAGTGGGTTGTGTTAATATTGGAAGTGGAATTGGAACACAATTTGGAAATAGTGGAATAGTTGGAGGTCTATTTGGGAGTGAAAAGAAAAAAAGAGAAGGAAGCATTTTTGATGCTAAAACTTGCTGGGTTTATTTAACAAACAAAAGATGTGTATTCTGTAATGTCCCTCTTTTTGGAAGCGAGGCAGGAAGTCCATTCTGTGAAATTTATTTTAAACAAATTAAAGGAATAAAAGCAAGTTCTAAACTTGGCTGTCCAGCAATCGACATTTCGGTTGCAAATCCTAATGGAGAAATAGACAACATTAAGGTTTGGTATCAGGGTTGGGGTGGAAGAGAAGAAGAAAGAAATACTTTTCTCGCAAAAATCAAGAAGCAATTATAAATATGGTCTTCTGTTCTCCAAATACTAAAGTCCTTTTTTCAATCAATCAGGGAAATACTGGTTCGATTGCCGGTATAGATATCGGTTCTTGCATCTCAGATTTAGGTTTAACTTCTTATTCTAGATTGGATTTTACATATAATCATCCCCCACAAAATTTATTATTTAGTGTTCCTCAAAACAGACCAAAAGAAGAAAGATTTTTACCTTGTGGTAGCTTATCTATAGTGGTTGTTGAATCCGGCTCAAAAATAGGATTTATTACTTTTGAAATGTTGCACGATTTAGAGGGACCAAATGGAATTTCCCAAATCTCTCCTCAAATTGTTGTGAGAAATATGGCTGGAAAGTGTCTAGGAAGCCCGTACAAACCTAAAGAATTACATGAATTTGATTTAAATCAAGGTAAGGTTTTTGCTGAAATTAACTTAAATAGCTCAAGATTATTTTATAAAGAAATTGGCTTGAGAGAAACTAACTGAAACTAATCACCCCAACTACTACAAAAGTTATATCTTAAAGTTTTTTCCGGTTTCCTGAATCCAGTTTTCTTCTCAAAACCGCAACACTTATAAATAGTTTAAACATTGTCTAAACATGATAGAAATAACGAGAAATGTTGGAAAATGGGGAAATAGTGCAGGGATTTTACTCCCAAAAGAATGGTTAGGCAATCAAGTAAAAGTAATTCTTATAGAAAGAACTTCAGAAATAAAAAAAGAAGTTTTAACGATACTTGAAAATTACTTAGAAGAATTACTTGGGGTTTATATCGTCGGAAGTTATGCTCGGGGAGAACAAGACAAAGAATCAGACATCGACATACTCGCAATTTCAAAAAATTTAAGCAAAGAGATAGTTTCAGGAAAGTACCATGTTTCAATTGCTCCGTTAGAAAAATTAAAGAAAACACTCGAAAAAAATCCGATTTTAATTTTACCGAGAATTTTAGAAGCAAAACCGATTTTAAACTCTTCTCTAACTGATGAACTAAAAAACATCAAAGTTTCAAAATCAGATTTTTCAAATTATATAGAAGAGACAAAAAGAATAATTGAAATAAATAAAAAACTTTTAGAGAAAGAAGATAAAGAAGTATCTCCTGAAATTGTTTATTCTTTAGTATTAAGATTACGAGGAATTTGCATAATAAAATCAATTCTCAAAAATAAATTATATTCAAAAACGGAATTTCAAAGAGAATTAAGCAAAATAGTCAAAAAAGATGAAATAGAAAAAGTTTATAACATTTATCGGGCTATTAGAGATAACAAAAAAACAAAGATTAAGATAAAAACCGAAATCGCAAAAAATCTCCTCGATTTTTTGGAAAAAGAGATAAATAATTATTCAAAATGGTGAAAAGAAAAAAGAGGTTGAAAAAAGGTATTGATTCATTGGAAGAACAAATTGAATTACATAAAGAAAAATTAGAAAAATCAAAAGAAGATGGAAACATCGAACTCGAAGGATACTATCAAAAAGAAATTAATTCCCTCGAAAACGTAAAAAGGAGAAAAGAAAATCAACTAAACAAATAACATGGAACAAATTTTTGGAATTAAAAATCTAAGTATTTTTTCTTATTGTTAATTTTCTTTAAAATATCAAATATTAATATTAATACCAATGAA
>JAGVXJ010000056.1:3502-6248 GCA_018303895.1 Candidatus Pacearchaeota archaeon | reverse complement strand
AACTTCGTTGTATTTATTTTAAAACATTAACAATTAATCCTTCTTTTCAAGAACTCTGAAAGTTTTGATTTCACAAAGCGACAACGGATAGATTTTCTTTAGCTTTACTGAAAGAGTTTTTTGCAAGCTTCCTCTTAAAATTTCGTCGATTATTTCCTCATTGCTTTTTTCTTTTGCGAATTCAATTATTTCTTCTTTTGCTTTGTTTCTTAATGCTTTTCTTATTGCTCTCGAAACTTTTCTTCTTGTAACCAAAAAAGGTTTTATTCTGAATTTTCCGTCGACAGCAATTGAGTCTTCAATATAATTCGTTCCTTTTCTTACCATTTTTCTTAAGTAAGATGGAACAAGTTCTAGCCCAATAGGAACTCCGAAAGCATTTCCATTTTCAACTTTCGTCTTGAAGTAAATTATAATATTCTTTCCTCTCAAAAGTCTTGTCAAGTCGTATGAAAAATATTTTCCTTCTAGTTCTTCAACTTCATACGCGATTAAATTTGTTTGCTTGTTTATACTAGGCATATCCACTTCAAAAAATCTTTTTTTACGTTTTGCGTCGGCCATTATTCTTGGATTTGTTTAGACAATCTTTGTCCTTTTTTTTGGTATTTAGATTTGTTGCATGTTTTGCAAGTATACATTATGTTTGTCTTTTTTGTTGTTTTAGATTTTCTTTTGTTTTTTGTCATTGCTGGCTTTGAGCCCCATTTACCTTTGTTCCCAATTCCAATTCCTCTTCCTCTAAGTTTTGCACGAGTAATACTTCCTCTCGTCAAAGTTCCTCTTTTGAAACCAGTTGAAACTAACTTTACTTTCTGTTCCGTTCTTTTTTTACAATATGGACAAAATCTTTTAGTCATCTTTGGGAATTTCATAAATATTGATAAAAAACGTGGTTTAAAAGGTTTTTTATAGTATGGACACGCAGTTCTTATTATGAGAATAAAATTTCCAAAAAATCAACAGAGAAAATTCATTCAAGAAGTTTTGAAAAAGATGAATTGTCCGTCGCTGAGGAGTTTGAGGCAAAGAGGATTTGACATTAAATATTCTTGTTTGAAAAATTATTATCTTGAATATCGTTTGATGCCTGAAAATTTGGTTAGAGATTTATGCTTGGCTTGTGGAATAAATTTTAACGAACTTAAGGTTGAAATTCTGGATGAGATTTGGGGACAAAGAAAAGGCGGAAGAGTTAGTAAGAAATAACTATAAGAAAACTCTGTCGCCGTCTGCAGTATAAATTATTTCTTTTCTTTTTCTGTCAAAATGGAGTAAATTAACATTTACTGATGGATGTACTACCTTGTATCCATTTTTTGAAAAAAATTCTTTTCCCGTTTCCAATAAACTTTCTGTTCGCTTATCTATTAAAGATATCTCTTCATACATTTCAAAGAATGCTTCGTATGCTTCGGGATTTTGGTCTTTATGTTTGGTTGCTATGCCTATTAAATTTGGAATTCTATACCCAAAATTTTTTTCAAAAATTCTATCTCCTGCTGAAATTCCTCCTGCAGCGTCGGGAATTCCGTGCTGTTTTGTTCCAAGAATGGCGCCGATAACTCTTTCTAATCCGTATTTGAACGATTCTATTTCTTTGTCTTTTTTTCCTTTGAAAAATTCTTGAGCCATTCCATAAAGAAGAACTGCGTTTGCACAATGTCCGCTGGGGTAATTATTAAATGGTTTATCACAAAATTGCATTACCGCCAAAGGTAAATTTTTATGGTCAGTGAATCTTGGCATTATTGTCGGAATATTCGCGAAACATTTTGTGGTTTCAGTATTTAAATCAATGAATGCTTCTGCTACTTTACTAAACTCTTTTTTTGAGAGCAATTTTGCTGCGATTCCTGCGAATACAAATGGCTGAATGACTGTCCAGTCATACATTAATCCTTCTTTATCCGGTTCGAATGGAACTAAAATATCTGCGTCAGTATAAACTAAAATTTTGCTTTGATTTTGAATGTTTTTTTGTGCTTCCATGTATGGACCGAACCAGCCCGAAAAAGAGTTAACAACACCTAAAAATTTTCCTGGATGAATCAAAACTCTTGCTAAATTTTCCAAACCAATTCCGATTAAATTTCCAAAATCTTTTGATTGTCCTTTATACTTTTTGTAATTTCCGAGAGTGATTGACAATGGAATTACTAATCCCCTAATTCCTGTTCCAAGTATCTTTGCAAGAATGCTCGGGTTCTGAAAATCATCTGTTTCAACGGTTGTCCTGTTTTCTAAACTCATGAAATGTTAATTTTTTTTAAGTTTTTAAAGATTATTAATTTGTAATTTTTCAAAATAAACTGATGAATCGGCAGGTTTTTAACTTGACTTTTGTGTGGAATTTTATGAAAGAAAAACTTGAATCAATTGCTGGAGAAAATAGCGGTAGCTTTGATGATTTAATGCTTAAATGGAGAAACGGAAATTTTTACCAGCAATGGGTTTTGGAGCCAATCATTTCTCGCGTTGGTGAAAAAAGACTAAACAGAAATTATATGTGTTGGGTTTGGCCGAGCATCGGGAATTATGTTCCTGGAAAAGATCAGGCTGCTCTTGAAAAGTCGACAGATATAACCAATCATCTTTATACTTGGAGTGGAATTGTTTGGAATATTGGCCGAAATGTGGTTAAGTTCGGAGCGGCAGCTTATCTTTTTACTCACGATGTTAAGGAAGGGAGTTTTATTTTGAATCTCGCTGGCGATTTGAGTGCAGGCGGATTAGCTCTTTATGG
>JAGVXJ010000056.1:0-3482 GCA_018303895.1 Candidatus Pacearchaeota archaeon | reverse complement strand
CAAATCAGCGTCGAATTAACTGCAAAAGGTCTTGGTGGAATTTCTAATTTTTTGAAAACTACTTTTGGTAAATCCAGAAAAGGACTTTATATTAATGGGGAAGCTTCCGAAAATTCTTCAGAGTGAAGTTTAAAAAATATAATTACTTCGGTTATTAATGGAATCTTATGACTTCATTGTGATTGGTGGTGGGGGAACTGGACTTTCTGCTGGAATGTATGGCGCTCGGTTAGGAATGAAAACTTTGGTTTTGGGTTTTAATCACGGGAGCGAACTTCCAATTGGGGGGGTTATAACGACGACAAATCTTGTTGAAAATTATCCCGGGTTTGTTAAAATTTCTGGTTACGATCTGGCGAAAAAGTTGGAAGAGCATGCAAGGAGTTATGAACTTGTTACAATAAAAAATGAACTTGTTATTGATGTGAAAAAAGATAAAAATAATTTTTTGGTTGAAACGAAAAAAGGAAAATATTCTGGTAAGGTAATTCTTTTTGCGACTGGAACAAAATGGAAAAAATTGGAAGCTAAAGGTGGAAAAGAATTTGAAAATCGGGGGGTCAATTATTGTGCATTATGCGACGCACCATTATACAAAAATAAAACTGTTGCAGTCGTTGGTGGTGGAGATAGCGCATCAAAAGATGCTTTGGTTTTAGCTGAACACGCGAAGAAAGTTTTTATGATTTGTCGAGGAGAAGATATTCATCCAGAGAAAATTACTTTTGATAGGATAAAACAAAATAAAAAAATTGAGATAATTCCTAACGTGGAAATTACTGAAGTGAAAGGGAAAGATGTTGTTGAATCGATTGTTCTTAACAAAAAATATCTTGGAAAAAATGAACTGACTGTCAACGGAGTTTTTGTTGCAATTGGGCATATTGTTCTTTCTGATTTGGCAAAAAAAATTGGAGTTAAAACAAATTCTCACGATGAGATTATAATTAATCACAAAACTTGCGAGACAAATCTTCCAGGAGTTTTTGCTGCGGGAGATGTTACAGATAATCAATTCAAACAGTTAATTACTGGCGTCGCTGAAGGTTGCACTGCTGCTTATTACGCTTTTGAATTTTTTGGGAAAAATTGATTAATCTTTCATAACTTTTTTAAATTCAAGATTGAATAAATTACCATGATAACAATAAATAAACTGGCACCAGAGTTTAAGGCGAAAGTTTTTCACGACGGAAAAATAAGAGAAATTCAGCTTTCTGATTATAAAGGAAAATGGGTTGTTTTGTTTTTCTACCCCGCAGATTTTACTTTTGTTTGTCCCACGGAACTCGGTGATTTGGCAGATAATTATGAAAAATTAAAACAGATTAATACTGAAGTTTTAAGTGTTTCGACAGATACAGAATTTGTTCACAAAGCATGGCATGATAATTCACCGACGATTAAAAAAATTAAATTTCCAATGATTGCAGATCCAACAGGAAATATCTGCAGGGATTACGGAACTTATATTGAAGGAGAAGGTCTAAGTTTGCGAGGAACTTTTATTATTGATCCAGATGGAATTCTGAAGGTTTTCGAAGTTCATGATAACTCAATTGGACGTTCAACTTATGAGTTGATTAGAAAAGTTGAAGCTGCTCAATTTGTTCGGGAGCATGGTGGAGAAGTTTGTCCGGTTAATTGGAAAACTGGAGATAAAACCTTGAAACCAGACTTAGATTTGGTTGGGAAGATATAATTTCCCATAATTTTTTATACTGAATTTATTTGGGTTATTTATGGAGATTTTTTCAATTATCTTGGTTGTGCTTGGCTTGTGTGCATTTGAAACGATTAATAGTATTGATAATGCTGTTGTGAATGCTGAAGTTCTTTCAACGATGAGCGCAAAATCTCGTCGCTGGTTTTTGCTTTGGGGTTTGCTTTTTGCTGTTTTTTTAATCAGAGGTTTACTTCCATGGCTAATTGTTTTTATGGCGAATCCTTCTCTTGGAATTATTGGTTCTTTGACTGCTACTTTTAGTAATGATCCACACGTTCTTGAGGCGGTTGAAATGTCCGCGCCGATTCTGCTTTCGGGTGCAGGAATATTTTTGATATTCTTATTTTTTCACTGGTTATTTATCGAAGACAAACATTATGGTGTCCGAGTCGAGAAATGGATTCATACAAAAAGCGTTTGGTTCTTTGCAGTTGTTTCAATAATCTTGGCTTTAGTTGTTTGGTTTTCTTTGAAAATAAATCCTCTAATGGCTTTTGGTGCGGTTGTTGGTTCGACGGCGTTTTTTATAACTCATGGTTTCAAACAAAATGCAGAGCATGCCGAAAAAGATTTGTTAAAAAAGAATAATGGACTTTCTGATTTGAGCAAAATATTTTATCTGGAAGTTTTAGACGCAACTTTCTCTATTGACGGTGTTTTGGGTGCCTTTGCTTTTACACTCTCCGTTCCATTAATTATTCTTGGAAATGGACTTGGTGCGTTTGTTGTGAGGGAATTAACTATAAGAAATATAGAAGGGGTTAAAAAATATATTTATCTTAAAAATGGAGCGATGTATTCAATTCTATGCTTGCAGATAGTTTTGGTGCTCATATTCCATCATGGCTTTCGCCTATCGCAACTTTTGCAATAATCGGTTTTTTCTTCTGGAAATCAAAATTAAATCTTAAGAAAGTTGAAAATATTTTAGAGGACAAAAAAAATGACATTAAATTTTGAACTTCCTAAATTGATTTCTGAACTTAAGAAAAGGAAACCGAAAAAAGTTTTGATTCAGCTTCCCGAAGGTGTAAAACAAAATGTTTCTGAAATAGTCGAAGAAATTGAAAAACTTGGAATTGGAGTTATTGTTTCCGGAGAAACATGCTGGGGTGGTTGTAGTGTTTCAGTTGATGAAGCGAAGAATGTCGAGGCAGACTTGATAATTCATTTTGGGCATGCAGAATTTACAAAAATTAATTTTCCAGTTTTATATGTTGAAATTAAAGACGAGCTTGATTTGATTCCTCTTTTGAAAAAGTCTCTTGTTTCGTTAAAAAAATTTAAGACTATTGGATTGAGTTATTCAGTTCAGCATAAGTGGGATATTTCTAACGTGGTTGAATTTTACGAAAAAAATGGAAAGAAAATAATTCTTTCAAAGAAACAGGGACATGCTTTTTATGAGGGGCAAGTCATTGGTTGTGAATATTCTGGACTTAAATTAATTCAGGACAAAATTGATGCTTTTGTCATAATCGGAAATAAATTCCATTCACTTGGTGCGGCTTTGGCTTTGCCGTCGAAAAAAGTTTTTCTTCTGGATGTTTATAATGACGAGGTTTCTGAAATGTCTGAATTTAAAGATAAAATAATGAAACAGAGAATTATTTCTATTGAAAAATTTAAGGAAGCAAAAAATGTTGGAATAATTGTTGAAACAAAAGTTGGGCAGAAATTTGGAAGTCCTGAAATTTTAATAAGCAAATTAAAGAAAGCTAACAAAAAAACAATTTTGATTTCAATATCTGAAATT
>JAGVXJ010000075.1 GCA_018303895.1 Candidatus Pacearchaeota archaeon | reverse complement strand
ATAATCATTAATGTATTCCCGAATGTTTATACATAATAAATCACCCGCATAAGCAAAATAACCGATAATATTTTTGTAATCATTAAAATCCACTAAACTTTTTTTATACTCACTATTTTTGAGATGTATTGCCCTTTCAGTTATTTTTCCAAGAGTGTTAAACATTCTTCTATTAGTTTCAATCAAACTAATTTCTTGATGCGTAAGAGAATTCAAATTTTGCCAATTAGCCTTTAGCTTTTCTGCTAATTTTCCGCTATTTATTTTTCTTTCAAATGCTTTGTTAATATCTACTACCATTAATTTTTAGAAATAAAGAGACTTTTAAACTTTGCGTCGAGGGAAAATTTAAGAAAATTTTAATTCAAAGCGATCTCAAATATAATTCAGTCGCAACCACTATAGAAGAAAAATATAATGTGGTCATTAACCCAAAAAATTTCTCTGAACTGAAATAAAATTTAGAATCTTTCTTTAATAGTCCAATTAAGCTAGCTCCTTCTACAAAATCGCTAAATCCGCTTCCAGAATCTCTTTGTCTTGTCCAGATTGTTCTTTCATCTGGAAGTTCATAATTCAAAAGTTTAGATAATTTTCTCATACTTTTTCTTAAGATAAGTTATTTAAGAACTTTTTGGTTTCAAACTCAAAAGGATTACCACAATAATTTTTAATTTAAAAAACAAAAAGTTTGATTTCAAAAAAATTTCCAGTTGATTTTTTGTGTTTTTAAATTTTGTTGTTGATTTTTTTTCCGATTTTTTTTATCGAAGTATTTAAAAAGAATATCTTTTATATAAAAAAATAATAAACAACTAGGAAAAATTCCTAGCAAAACAAGAGGGAGAAAAAATGAAAAAAAAGGTTAGTAAAAAGGAAGAGAGATTGGAAGCGACTGAAGATGATTTCGAGTCGGAGATAGAAGATTTAGATCTCGAACCCTTTGAAGAATAATAATTTTTTGGAATCGCCTTGGTTCCGGGACGAGTTTCTCGCTTAAACTCGTTTCTCTTTTTTATTATAATTTTTTAAAATTTCCCTAAACCTTAAGATTAATAAATCCTTTTTGTTTAATTCATTCATGATTAGACGAGGTGAAAAGTCAGGACAATTTTATTTGCTTGCAGCAGTTTTGATTATTGCGTTAATTATCGGATTTTTCGTTGTTCAAAATTATTCATCCAATAAATCATCAAGTGAAATTTATGATTTGGGAAAAGCACTAAAAAACGAGGGGCAATGGATTGTGCAATATGGAATTGTTCATGATAGTGAAATAGACGCAATAAAAGAAAATTTTTCGCAAAGTTTTTATTTATACTCAAATCCAGGTGAAAATAGAAAGATGTTTTTTATATTTGGTGATGATAAAGGGATCACTGATGTATTTTTATTCCAGTTAGTTAGCTTGGGAGAATATGGAATAGGCAATCAAAGATTTGAAATAGAAGAACAAAAATTAGAAATTAGGTCTGGAGATGAATTTTGTACTAAAGAAAACGAAAAAGTGAAATGCACTTTCTTGGGACAAGAATATCCTCCATTTGAATTGTCTCCTGGTGAAAGTTTTTACTTTTTAATTTCTCAAAGTATTGAGGGAGAGCAGTATGTTACCTCAGGATAAACGTGCAGTTAGCGAAGTAATAGGTTATGTAATAATAATTTCATTGGCGATGATAATCAGCGTCGCTGTTTTTGTATGGTTTAAATCTTACGTTCCAACCGACTCATTGAAATGCCCTGATGGTGTTTCGCTTTTTGTTGAGAGCACTAATCTTGACGAATCAGGAATCCTTAATATTACCATAAAAAACAACGGACTTTTTAGTGTGGGGGGTTATTTTATAAAAGCTAAAGTTAGTCCGAATGATAAAATTCCAATGCTGGATTTGTCTTCATACATTGATAGTGGGGGGGTTTTATTAGGCAATTCAGTGAAACTTCCAGGTGTTGGAAATTCTTTTCCCCCCGGAAGCAGAGTCTCAAATACATTCAATTTAACTTCTTTGAGTACTAATTTTTCTTCTGTTGAAGTTATTCCGTTTGTTTATCAAACCATAAATGGTGAAGAAAAAATTGCATTTTGTGGCACTATCCCCTCTGCAGAAAGGGTTTGCACCCCAAAGACTTGTGCTGAACAAGGACATGAATGTGGTTTATCTAATGATGGATGTGGAAATTCTCTTTTTTGTGATGATTGTTTAACAAATGAATATTGCAATAATCATTTTAAATGTGTTATTACCATGATTTATGTTTCTCCTGAAGGAAATGATAATTCAGAAGGTACTATTAATTCACCGCTCAGAACAATTGAAGGAGCAAGAAATTATATAAGACAATTAAAATTGAAGGAATTATTCAGAAATGATGACATTGACCAGATAAATGTATATCTCCGTGCTGGCACCTATTATATTACACAACCCATTTTATTTTCAGAAAAAGATTCAGGAACCAAACAGCATCCCGTTACTTATCAATCATATGAAGGAGAAACAGCAATTATCGATGGTGGAAAAAATATTGTTGGTGGCAGTTCATGGGAGTTTCATTCGGAAGGAATTTACCGACTTCCGTTGTGGGAATTTGATCCTCAATTGACGGATTTTAATGTTATTTTTGTAGATAATAAGATTGCGACCAGAGCACGCGCGCCGAATCAGAATGAAAACAGGTATTTAATTTCAGATTATGTTGAGGGTTCCAGAGATAAATTCATTATTTCAGGGGATGAAATAAAACCTGAATGGGCAAACAGCGATGTTGAAGTTGTAATCCTGCAGGATTGGACTGCACCAAGACTGAAAATTTCTGAGGTTCAGGATATTGGTAATGGGGACAAAATTGTATCTTTCAGTTCAAATGCTTATCGTGCTTTTGGTATACTACCTGACCAAACAAGATACTATGTTGAAAATGCGCTCGGGCTTTTAGATGAACCTGGTGAGTGGTATTTTGATAAAGCCGAAGGTTATCTTTACTATTATCCTCAATCGGGTCAAAATATTAATTCACTCAATATAGTTATCCCAAAAACAAACCAATTTATAAAAACAGTTACTGGCGCAAAAATTCAGAATCTCAATTTTAAATATTTGAAGTTTCAACACGCCGGATTTGATATAGGTTCCGGATTCAGTGGGGGCCTTAATACATTTTCAGCAATACAACTCGGCGATGAAAGTTCAGCATTTTCGGATTCGGAATTTTCTGGAAACATAATTCAATATGTAGGTTCAAATGCAATAGGAGTAATTGGAAATAACATCCGCATTGAAAATAATGACATACATGAATTTGGGGGAACGGGCATTTTGGCAGGTAAATTTAATTTTAATTACAATTTGTCGATATTAAATAATCTCATTTCAAACAATAAGGTTTATGATTTTGGTAAAGTTTATTATTCAGCTCCCGGAATAGTCGTTACATTTGGGGTCAAAAGCAGCATAACCCATAATCTTGTATATAACGGACCTTATCATGGAATTGCACTAACGCCATCTCCGTGGGATTTTGAATCAACTGGCAATGCAAATTACACCGCCACTGAATATTACAATGAAATATCCTATAACGAGGTGCATCATGTGATGCAAGAACTTAATGACGGGGGAGGTATTTATATGTACCAAGGAAATGATAATATGCCCGTTCTGTTCCCAACAAACGTCAATTGCCCGAGTGTTGATGCTGAGTGCAAACCGGAAACAAATTTGGTTCAATTCAACAAAGTGCACGATATTGCCACAACCGGAAATCAACTTGTGAAGTTTATCGAATCTGGGATATATCTTGATGAGCGTGTGTTTGACACCCTTGTTCAGGATAATATAGTCTACAATTGTGCAACGGGCTCATTTTATTTTCATATATCGAATAATAATATTGCAAAAAATAATATTTTTGTTGACGGGGGATTGTATCAGCTTCATTATAGGGGAAATTACAAAGATTCATTTTTTAATAACATTGTCTACTTTACAAACGCTGGTTCAAATTTATTTAGAGAGCCACTATTCTTTGAGGGAATCTTCACAACAATTTCCAAGAACATATATTACAATCCATACAGCAACCCAGATAATGACCCCGGTGCCTATTGGTTAAACCAGCTTGAGCAGTGGAAAACATATGGATTTGATTCGAATTCTACTGTTGCGGACCCCGAGTTTGTAAATTATGCAAATAATAATTTTTGGTTAGAATCCAGTTCACCTGCGTTAGACATGGGTTTTCATAATATTGATTTAACTAATGTTGGACCGCAATAAATTTTTAATTTTGCAAAATTTTAAGATTATAGCGGACAGAGTAAGTTTCTTGCCATCTGTATAAAAGTAATTCTGATTTATTTTTTAATGGATTCTTTCAACTTTCTGCATTAACCAAAGTAAGAAATTTTTAAGAAATGGTATTAAGTAAATTGTATCTTTATAACCTTAAATTTATAAATCTCGTTGAATTATTTAATTGATGAATAAAAAAGGGGTTTCACCAGTTATTGCTTCAGTGTTGCTTATTTCAATGGTAATTATTCTTGCGGGTGTTGTTTTTTTCTGGATGAGGGGATTTATTCAGGAACCGACGATATTGTCTGGAAAAAATATAGAACTTGTTTGTGAAGAAATAATTTTTAGAGCAAGTGTCGACGGAAATCAGCTTTTTTTGACAAATGACGGAAACGTGCCCATTTCAGAATTAAGGATTAAAATTCAAAATCCGGGGGAAAGAAAAACAATTCAGATTGATGAGGTAACTTTGAATGGCGGACTGAATGTTGGTGGAACAGCGATAGTAAATGCTGATGAAATCGTTGGAGCAGAAAGCCTTTTGATTATTCCTGTTTTGAAAGGAATGAAGGGAAATAACGAAGCATTATATGTTTGCGATGAGCGTTATGGAGTTAAACCGCAATGAAAAAAAAAGGACTTTCGGACGTTATCTCGACGGTATTATTAATTACACTGACCGTAGTTTTAATTGGGGTTGTTTGGGTAATTGTTGGTGGGATTGTAAAAGACAAAACTATTGCAGGCACTTCTTGCTTGGACTTGTTTGAAAAAGTAAAACTAAATGAAGAATTCACTTGTTACGATGCTGGAACTAATACTCTCAGAGTTTCAGTAGACATTACCGATTTAGATGTTGATGGAATTCTTTTTTCAGTTTCTGATTTAATCAAATCAAAAAGTTTTGAAATAAAAAAAGAACCCTCAAATGTCGACGGAGTTTCTGCTTATGATTCAAGTCCAGAGGTTTCTCTTCCAAATGCAAATGATGGTAAAGATTATTTAGTCAGTTTGAGCTTTTTTGGGATTACAAATCCTACATCGGTGAAAATTGCACCAAAGATTAATGGCAACCAATGTGAAGTTTCCGATAGCCTTGATGAATTAAAATTGTGTAGAAGTTAACTATTTAAACTATTTTTGTTTTATTCTTGAGTAATAAAGAGGGTTTGTTTGAAAAGATAATTTGTAAAAATGAAAAATAAAAAAAGTCAGGTCTGGGTTGATAGAAAAGATTTTTCGGGAAAATCTTTCAGTAAACCCTTGTGTTCCAGTCGCGAAGGTCAGGTCTGGGTTGATAGAAAAGATTCTTTGAAATCTTTCAGTCAACCTTTGAGTTCTAATCGGATAGGTCAGGTCTGGGTCGAGACTGTCATCTATACTTTGATTGCGTTAATTCTTATCGGGGCAGTTATTGCGTTTGCAAAACCTAAAATAGAACAATTACAAGACAGG
The DNA here is from genome assembly GCA_018303895.1 of Candidatus Pacearchaeota archaeon. Classification (GTDB taxonomy): domain Archaea; phylum Nanobdellota; class Nanobdellia; order Pacearchaeales; family GW2011-AR1; genus CABMGN01. Next base: position 10,444 of record JAGVXJ010000075.1, on the reverse strand, counting down.
GCGATAACGGAAAAGTCACTGAACATGCTTAATGAAATAGACAATCAAATCCGTGAATTAACTGAATGGGGAGAAGACAACAATCGACTTATATATATCGAACTCAAGAAAGGAAATTTAATTATCGACGGAGAAAATGACAATATTGCTTTTGAAATGCAGAGTAAAAATAAATACAGTCAGGAAGATGTTCGGGTGCCGATAGGTTCATCAATTGAAGTCTTGACGACAAAGAATGGGGAAAATTATTTGGTCAATCTTATGATTAATTATTCTGATTATGAAATTTCTTATCAGGGGGATTTGAACGGTGTGAAAACAATTTCTCCAAGTCCGACCGCATATAAAATTGTTATAACTAATAATGGAACTTCAGCTTCGGGAAAAACCCAAGTTGATTTAAGTGTAGAATGATAAAGAAAAATTCGAAAGAACAAAAAATCAATATTCAGAATTATCCTGCCGTGGAAATAGATTTTCTCCCGCAAAATCCAAAAATACCTAAGGTAGAAGATAAAACAAAAATTGATGTTAGATACTGTTTAATTTCACCTTTTGCGTACGCTCATGTTTATTGGGATACAAAAATTCTGGAAATAGTTTATGAAATTGAAGAGCCAATTTTGAATGAGACAGAAAAACAGTATCGAGATGAATTGGAAAATGCAATGAAGGATTTAATTAATTATGATATAATCATTGGAAAAACAACACAGGAAATGCAAAAATACATTGAGAGAATGATGAAAATTCTTGCGATAGAATTAGGTATGAATATTGATTATGAAAGTTATAAAAAAATTTTTTATTATATTGCCCGAGATTTTATCGGGTTTAATGAAGTTGAACCTTTGTTGAGAGACTATTACATCGAAGATATTGAATGTAACGGAGCCGACACGCCTATTTATGTTGTTCATAGAAATTTTCGAAATCTTAAAACGAATTTAAAATTTTCAGATATGGATCTTCTTGCCAGCTTTGTTGAGAAACTTGCCCAGAGATGTGGGAAATATATTTCTTACGCGCAACCAATCCTCGACGGAAGTTTGCCGGATGGAAGCAGAGTTAACGCAACTTACACCAAAGATATTACCTCAAGAGGCCCAACTTTTACAATAAGAAAATTTACAAAAACTCCTTGGACTCCGACGCATTTAATTTTGTTTAACACCTTAAGTCCGGAAATGTTAGCTTATCTCTGGATGTTAGTTCAGTATAAAATGAATGTTCTTATTGCCGGTGGGACAGGTTCAGGAAAAACAACTTTACTAAATGCATTTGCTTTTTTCATTCCGCCAGAAGCAAGAGTTGTTTCAATTGAAGACACAAGAGAATTGAATTTACCGAGAGAAAACTGGCTACCAAGTGTTGTAAGAAATCCAACTGGAACAGAAAAAACCGGAGAAATAGATTTGTTCGCTTTGCTAAAAAGTTCGTTCAGACAAAACCCAGATTATGTAATCGTTGGAGAAGTTAGAGGACAGGAAGCTTATGTTTTATTTCAGGGAATGGCATCTGGACATTCGTCGATAAGTACCATTCACGCCGATTCGGTTGATACAGTTATAAAAAGATTAGAGACACCACCAATTGAACTTTCTCCGACGCTGATGAACGTTCTTGATTGTGTTTGTGTCATGACTCATGCGGTTGTGAATAAGCAAGAAACACGTAAATTAAAAGAAATTGTCGAGATAATAAACGTAACCCCTGAAGGGTTGGCACTGACTAATACTCCTTTTGTTTGGAATCCAGCAGATAATCAGTTTTATTTTAAAAAAGATAGCAAGATTTTGGAGAAAATATCGAAGAGATATGGAATTCCGATGGGAGAACTGCAAAATGAATTCAGAAGAAGAACGCAAATACTTTACGGAATGGCTGTGAAAAAAGTGACTAAAGTAGAAGATGTTCAGAGAATAATTAATGAATATTACAAAAATCCTAATGCAGTTTTGAGAGAGTTTGGCGTTGAGTAGATAATTTAATTCTTTAATAAGAAGTTGATAGTCTATTAACTAAATCAAGAAAGGCATCGCAAGTTTTATTTTTAGGAACATGTTGTCTAACTTTATCTGAATTAGGATTAAAAAATGATGGCCATTTTTTTGGGGTTTGAAATCCAACCATAATTCTTCCTTGTTGATTTACAAGATAAAGTAATAAGTTATTTTCTCTTGAATGAACTATTGGAACTGCACTGCCATTCGCCAAATTAAGTGTAGTAGAAAAAAAAGAATAAGATACATTTTCCCGAGGACTAGAAGCATTATACTCAGAATCATTAAACCTGCCGACGAAATTGAAAGAAGGATCAATAATCAAAGGATTTTTTTTCTGAAGAAAACGTGGAGAAGATAACTCGCTTTTTTCCTCATCTGAAATTTTATCTTCAAACCCCAAGATAAAAAAGTGATTACTTGATTCAGGAAAGAAAAAATTTGGGTCGTGACCATTAAGAATATAAAAATCATTTTCCGGAAAAAGATTAACCAGTTTATTTTGTGCAAAGCAAGAAAGCTCAAAACAAGTTCCTTTTGGTGAAGCAAGTCTCGACGGATAAAAACGAGTCAGCTTGATTGAATTGTCATAGTTATAGTGTAAAACTTCCGGCGGACTTTCAAGTAAGTTAAACTGCCCGTACCGACATGATGAAGTTAATTCAAGTATTTTTGTTGTATCCATAAAAAATCGTGATAACCTGGGTTTATAAAAGTTGACATTTAAATTCTGAAAATACCGAGGAGCGTAATAGGAAATATTTAAGAATATACCACGCATGAAATAAGTATAAAATGGAGAGAGGCGATATTAATATTCTTTTGCAACTTGTTGAGAAACTAGACTTGGAAGTATCTAATCTTGAAGATGCGTATCAGAATAAAAATTCTCAAAATTTTAATGAAAGCAAGAAGAAAATATTAAAAATCCAAGATGAAATTGCTGGAGGATTTAATGGAAAATAATTTTGATGAAATTAAAAAAATAATTTCTAAAGAGAAAAACATAATAAAAGAGGTAAAAAAAATTAATGAGGACATCGCAAAAACTCGTGATGTTTCAGAAAGGAGAATGATTTCGTCTCAGATAAATTCACTGCTTAGCCTTATGAAAAAAGAAAATGAAAAAATTCCTTGGCTGGTTAAAAGTATTAATCTTCCAAATCCACTTCCAGTTTCAAAAAAGGAAAGTTCAAAGGAAATGCCCGTCAGCAAATATGACAGCAAAAAACAATTTCCTATAACGAACATGAAAATGAGTGCTTTTGAAAAGCAGACGCTAAAAAGATTAAAACAAAAAGGAGAGAAAAAAGAGATTTTGAGAGAAGATAAGCCAAGCAATTACATTAAAATTTCAAACAGATTATTTTCAGAACTTTCGACGAAGGTAGTAAATAAAGAAGAGTTTTCAAATATTAAAAGGGATTTAATAAAGTCAGGGCTTCAATATCTTCCAAAAAGTTATCTGTCAATAATTTTTTTTACGACGACGATTTCCTTTTTTGTTGCAATTCCGATAATGCTTTTTTTCCTGTTTTTTAGTGTTAGTGCTATTGCACCGTTGGTAAAAGTTGCAGAAGGAGCGTTTTTAGACAGACTTTTGAAAGTAATATGGATTCCAGTTGTTATTCCAATTTTAACTTTTTTTATGATGTATCTTTATCCATCTGCTGAAAAAAAATCAATTGAAACCAGAATAAATGAAGAACTACCGTTTGCTGCGATTAACATGTCGGCAATAGCAGGTTCGATGATTGATCCGACGAGAATATTTGAAATAATTATTGCAACAAAAGAATACCCTTATCTTGAAAAAGAATTTACTAAATTAATAAATGAAACAAATATTTTGGGGTATGATTTAATTAGTGCATTGAGAAACCGAGCATTTAATAGTCCAAGTAAAAAACTTGCGGAGTTATTTAATGGACTTGCAACGACTATAAATTCAGGGGGGGACATGGTAGAATTTTTTAGTAAAAGATCTCAAACTCTTTTATTTGATTACAAACTTGAGAGAGAAAAATACAACCGAAGCTCGGAAACGTATATGGACATTTACATCAGCGTTGTTATTGCAGCACCGATGATTCTCATGCTTTTACTTATGATTATGCAAGTTAGTGGACTTGGCGTCGGGATAAGCACGCCGGCACTTACGTTGTTAATGATTTTAGGAGTTTTTGGAATAAACTTATTATTCCTTGCGTTCCTGCACTTTAAACAACCTGGAGATTAAATGGAAATAACAAAAATAGAAAAAATTGGACTTGGAATTGCCGGAGGAATTATTCTTCTATCTCTTTTATTAATTGGCAAAAGTGCTTTCTTTTTCATAATTGGAATGGGAATTGTTATTGGATCGGTTCCATTTCTTTTTTCAAGCATAAAGGAAAGTAAAGAGAACGCCGAAAGAGAAGAAATGTTTCTTGAGTTTACAAGAAATTTAGTTGAAAGTGTTAAGGCAGGACTTCCAATAAGCAAAAGCATAATAAATGTAAAAGACAAACCTTATGGAAGTTTGAGTCAGCACGTGCAAAAGCTTGCTAACCAAATACAAATTGGAATTCCGTTGAGCGAGGCAATACAAATTCTTTCAAATGATGTGAATAATAAAACGATTGCAAGAGCACTAACACTTATTGGTCAAGCAGAAAAAGCCGGAGGAGACATTGGGGAAATTCTTGAAGCAGTTGCAAATTCTGTGAGCTCGACGGATAAATTGAAAAAAGAAAGAAAAGCGGCAATGTCAACTTTAGTAGTTCAGGGATATATAATCTTTTTTGTATTTTTAATTATTATTTTAGTAATGCAGTTTAAAGTTATGCCGATGATTTCTGGAATTGGAAATATTGGAACGGTGGGGCAAGCAGGGGGGTTGGGAATTGGTGGAACTTCAGCAGATAGTACAGAAATATCTACGGCATTTTTTTATTTAATGATGATACAGGGATTTTTTAGCGGATTAATTATCGGACAATTAAGCGAAGGAAAATTAAAAGCTGGAATGAAACATTCATTTATCCTTATGTTCTCAGCATTTTTAATGTACTCAATAATAAAACTTATCGTCGGATAGATTAATAAACAAAAAGTCCATATTAATAAGATGAATAAAAGAGGTTCTCATGTTGGGATGGTTATTTCATTTTTGATATTTATTTTGTTTCTTATTTTTATTTATGCAGCACTTCAGCCGGCAATAAAGCTTGAACGTGACAAGAAGGTTATTCTAGAAGGAGTAAAAAATAAAATTATAAATTATTTTGATGTGAATCTTACTACAGTAATAATAGAAGTGAAAAAACAGGAAAATCCTGGAGCGGGAATTGATTGTCTAAAATTTAATTTAAACAAAATCATTTTAGACCCTTCGGAAAAAAGTTTTTTTGTTAGAACTATTGATGGAAATCCCGTTGAATTTAATATTGAAAATAATCAATTAAAGATTGAATGGGATGGAAATTCGGGAGTATTTTATAAAATTTATATTTCAGAACAAAATTTTTCTAGCGGATTATTTTCTCCGACTAATTGTGTAGACTTCACAGAATTGGATTATGAAATTCGAGCAACACAAAAAGAAAAATATCTCGGGTTGGATAAAATAATTTATTTTATGAATCATTCTGTTGAAAATAAAGAAGCCAATAAAGAGTATCTCCGAGTTCCGAAAGATAGCGAGTTTGATATATCTGTTGTTTCCGATGAAATTAATTTTCCATACCCCGAAAATAATCTAAAAACTAATGTCTACTCTGAAGAAATTCCATTAAAATATCTTAATAATCAAGCCCGAATTGTTCCGTTTTTTATGAGGATAAGAGTTTGGTGACTAAAGAGAATTTTGAAAATTCTCTAAACATAAATAATATAAACTTAATAAACAAAATAATAAAGAGGTGAAAATGAATTTTTTTCCGAGAAATAATTTGGGGTGGATAAGGATTGTAGAGGCATTTGTAGCAATTTTGCTAATTACTGGCGTGCTTCTAATATTCATAGGAAAAGGTAATGTGCAGAATAAATCCGAAATTCCTCAAAGAGTTTATGACGTCCAGAATTCAATTCTTGACGAGATAAATTTGAACGATACTTTTAGAGAAGAGATTCTTGAACTTCCCGTCGGTGATGGGCTTGATTCAAGCTCGGAAGATTTTCCAAAAGATTTAATTGAAACGATAAACCGAAGGACGCCAAACTATCTTAATTGTATTGCGAAAATATGCCCATTGGATAAGATTTGTCCTCGACCTGAAGGTTTGCCTTTGGAAAAAGACATATACTCACAAGACACACCAATTGCAGCAAATTCGAATACATACAACCCTCGACAGGTTAAACTTTTCTGCTGGACAAAATAAACTATTGTCTAGAACAATAAATATTATATACTTGGATAGATTGAAAATATGAATGGTATTAACGCCACAACAAGTTAAGGAAAAGTCTGATGGGTCTCAACAATTATGGAGAAGAGATGTTTTGAATGGTTTAGAAGTTGAAATTGACAAACAACTTAAGGTTGAAGGTTCAACAATTTCCTTGGGAGAATCAAACTTTTATTTACACCAAAGAAATCCAGATATTTTTGAGGAACTTAAACAAATCTACAACCGAGCTGGTTGGGAAGTAAAATACCGCACTGTTCCGGCATTAAATGAAGGACAAGACGAATTCTATATTGAACTTATACCGTCTGAAAAAAGTCTTTAAACTCTTTCTTCTTAGATAAATTATGAATAAAAAATTTAAGTTTATACCCCACACAGCAGATATAAAATTTCAAGCGTTTGGAAAATCGATTGAGGAAGTTTTTGAAAATTCAGTTTATGCTTTGATTTCGGGAATGCTAAACGAAAAGAGAAAAAAAGCGAAGAAAGAAATTGTGAAAAAAATACGGGTTTCAGGAAACGACGCAGAAAGTCTTCTTTATAATTTTCTCGAAGAATTTATCTATTTATTTGATTCGGAGAATTTTCTTGTTTCTGAAGTTAAAAAAATTAAGATTGAAAAAAACAAGCTTGTTGCTGAAGTTTCGGGTGAAGAGATTTCGGACAAAAAAGTTACAAATCAAGTCAAGGCAATAACTTATAACGAAATGTTTATCAAAGAAGAAAGTGGAAACTGGATTGCACAGGTTGTATTGGATGTTTAGAATTTTAAAATAGTTATCAGTTCATTCAAAGAATATGTTTTGTTTAATTCCAATCCAAAGTGGGTTGCAGATTCTTTATCAATGTCCATTCTCTTTTCTCTAGTCATTCCATTTTCCACATCCAATTTGCAATAATCCCGAGCATTAAAGGGACAATGGCTACAAATGTCGTCAAAATCAGAAACAATTTTAACCAATGCAGAGCCTCTGCCAAAAAAAATTATTCTTTCAAAAATTTCTTTCATTTTATTAGTGCATTCTGAACCATACTTCCGTAAAGTGACCCCAAGAATTAATTTTTTAATCTCATTATTACTGCCAGCATACTCTTTTAAAATCCACAGATGATGACCACTTAGATTATATCCTTTTTCCATAATTTTCTAGGAGTGAACCTGTTTATAAACTTTCTTTTTACTACCATAGTAGAATTTAAAACAGTTGGAAGGAAAAATTGTATATGCAATTTATAACAATCAAGGATCAAGAGGAGTTATTTACCGAGAAACGTTTTATAACATAAACTTTTTAATAGATGGATATATAACGCTGAAGGAAATAAATTCGGGAGAGATAAATTCAGTGAGAGAAATTTCTGATCCTTCAGACATAGAAAAAAGAATAGCCAAAGCAGTTGTCAGCAATAAGCCAGAAGTAAAATTAAAAATTCCATTTATGTTTCTAAGGAATCACAAACAAAAGTTTAGAACTGCTTAAGAACTATTGTTTTTTCTAAGGATTCTGGAAAGTTTTTGTATTTTCCTATACGAACTTTTTGGCCTGAAGGTATTTGAATTCTTCCTTTATCAATTGAGATTTCTGGATAATAAGGAAGTTTACCTATTTCTCTAAAAATTTCCTGGTAAATGTCAAATGCTAATTTCTCCTCAGCAAAAGTGTTACTATCAATATCTTTTAACAAAAACAAAATAATTATCATCGAAAGAGAAATTACAATAGTAAATACTGAAGAAATTATTTCTAAGCTTCTTATTGAGTAAAGCAAGGAAATGTTAATCATTGTTAAAATAGAAATTACCACCCAACTGGATAAGCTCATTAATTTTCTTCCCGCAAGAGAGATTTCTTGTCGACATTTTATTAAATCTCTTATCGAAGAAACCATTTCAGAAAAAAGACCAGTGTTTTTATTTTTTGTTTCATACGCGGCCTTAAGAATATTGTCAAAATCAGCCCTGGTTTTATCAATATAATCAGATAATTCAAAATCAAATGCTCGAATTACATAATTATCTATTTCCTCATTAACTTTTTTACTTAAGAGGGGGTCAATAAACTTTACAAAATAACTTAAAGAAATTAATCCAGCAGTTTCCGAAGAAATTAAAGATTGAAGAGTTGAATAATTGGCTAAAGCAGCCGCCATGAAAAATCCGACGATAATCGCCCAAACAACTGTTGTCGCAGTAAAAAGGTTGGATATATCTGACTGCATAAAATTTGCTGGAATTAAAAAAAGAAGAACGATAAGAACAACCAAAACGAGGGCATAAAAAACGATTCGTTTTAATCTCTTTTTTATAAACCTCATTCATGACACAATAAAAAGAAGTTTAAATATATTACGAACAACAGCAATCTATAAAAAGAAAGAGTTTCATTGTTAATTATGAAGATTTATGTTAAGATAAAATTTGGAGCAAGTATAGAAAAGATTGAGACTTTTGGTGGAGGAAGATTTTTGGTTTATATGACGTGCCAGAAAGACGACCCGAATGCAATGGCTTTTTTCACGTCGATAATTTCGAGGCATATTGGTTCTGACCCGAAAAACATAAAATATTTGGGAAAGAAAACTGACGGAATATTGGAAGAGCACGTTTTTGAGATTTAGAAAAACGTGTAGCGGTCCTCACTTCGTTGCGGATGTTCGTCGTTCTTTTTGCACTGAACCGAACACTTCGCATGAAAGAACAAAAAAGAGATTAAAGTTTTCATTCATTAGATGTTCGCCGACGCGGTCGCTCACATAGAGCATGTCTTAGAAATCTAGGAAAAAAGACAATGAAAAATAATATAAATCTTTATAAACCAAAAAAAACTATGGAAACTAACATGGCAGAAACAGGGTTTGGAGAGTTGGATTCACTCAAAAAATTGATTGAGGTGCTTGGTGGTTCGAAAAGGCAGGACGCTCCTAAGACACCAATTCAAGAGGCTCGGGAAGCATTGAGAAGAGAATACGCAAAAGATTCGGTAAAAATTTATATTAAGACATTAAAGAGAGTGGGGAATGATTTGGAATTTAGTTCTACACCTTGTTTATTCGCCGGACTTTTGAACTTTGTGCATGATGGAGTTTATACTTTTTGGGAACAAGCAAATGAGGTTTTGAATTCTCAGGTTGTTAAGGAAATAGTTAGAAGTGAGATGGGAGAAGGCAAAACATTGGTAGATTTGTTAATTAGTAAGAGCAAAAATACAATTGAAGGAAAAGATACTGAAGAAATGTTAAGGAATTTGAAATTGATCGGCAAAGTTCCAAGTAGTTTGGCTGAATATTGCCAAGAAAATAATAAATCACCAGATGCAGTTTTGAAATCAAAAAAAGATATGCTGGGTGTTATTGAAAAAGCCTATGGCTCTTTTGAAGGGTACGAAAAAAGTGCAGTTGAGGCAGCAGAAAATTTGAGGAAAACATCTACGAAGATGAATGCTCTTGATAGTTTACCTTATAGTATTCTAATTCCAATAATTCTAGAAGAAAAATTTGATGATGATTTAAACCAATTTGGGGTAAACACAGAAAAATTAGGCAATATTGTCCAAAGTTATGCTGGAGATTTTGTAAAAGTTGGAAAAGCATATATGGACGAGATGGCAAATCAAGTTCTTGCAAAACTTGATATGTATAAGAAAATAGCGGGACAAATAAAAACGGATTAAATTTATATTTGAAATCTAATCTTTCTCGATAGGTTTATTAAGAAATATTTTTTAATTATTTTATGAAAAAGAATTTTGTATTTTTGGGTTTTGTTTTTATTTTGGTGTTCTGCAGTTTTGCGCTTGCGCAGGAAATTATTACCGAAAACCAAACTTCTGCTAATGAAACGAATTTTACGAGTGTAATTCCAGACATTGAACTAAAAAATTTTATCCCTAAAGATTTCAACTTGGGAGATACACAGTTCAGTATACAGATTGTAAATTTAAAGAATGAAACGATAAACAATACGTCGGCATTTGTCGTCGGAAAAGGATTTTCTACATATGATATTGTTCCAATTGACAGCCTCAGTCCTGGAGAAAGGGGATATAT
>JAGVXJ010000074.1 GCA_018303895.1 Candidatus Pacearchaeota archaeon | reverse complement strand
TAAGTTAGTATTTTCATTTTCTTTCCCTCGCAAAATACAAACTAAACTCACTTCCTTTTCCGACTTCACTTTCAACACTTGCATAACCATGAATTGAATCGCAAACCCAGTCAATCAAAGAAAGTCCGACGCCACGTTCACTTGTGCTTGGTTTTCTTTTGAAAACTTTTTCTAAATTTTCTTCTGGAATTCCGCAACCATTATCTTTAACGTAAGCTCGAACAAAGTCCTCTCCAACACGATATAAATTATGATTTCTTCCAAGATATGTTAATTGTTCTTCTGAGATGGGAAAAACTTCTGCACCGAGAATAATTTTTTTTTCTTCATAAGGAACTTGAGAATTTTTGAAACCATGTTCATAAGCATTTTTTACAAAATTAAAATATTGCAAATATATTTTATTCTTAATATTGTAGCAAATTATTTTTGGAGTATCTTGAATTAAAACACATAATTCTCTTTTGGAAAGCATTTCTTTATTTAATTGGAGAATTTTTTTAATTGAGAAATTTTCTTTTGCTATCTTTTGGTATCCAAATTTAATTGCATCATAAATTCTGTTAATATGCTCATTTAAAATCTTCATTTCTGAAAAATCATTTAAAATGATCGTTTCTCCCCTTATTCCTTCATCAATATATCCTGAAAGCCCATGCAATACTGTTCCAAAATCATGCCCTAAATGCTCATTTAAGAAAATCCAATCTTCAGTATCTTTTCCAAATTCTCTATCTTCGGGAGTGTGAATGTATTTTGCCATTTTCTAATTTTATCACAGAACTCTTCTACTTTCAGGATTATTTTTCTTCTTCTGCTTTCTTTTCAACCTTGATTTTTTGTTCAGCTGGTTTTTTCTCTTCAACTTTCTTTTTCTTCTTCGGATTCTCAACTAATGGAGTTTCCATAAACTTAATTTCTTTAACTTTGATTTCTCCGCCAGCTTTTTCAACTTTTTCCTTCGCTGATTCAGATGCTTCGAAAGCATTTATGAAAAGTTTATTCTTCACTTCTCCCTCTCCTAAAATTTTGTAGTTACTTAAATTAATTTCATATCCTGCAGAAGTTTTTTTTGCTTTTCCATTTTTCAAATAAACATTAAGATTCAGTTCAACATCTTTCAAATTTATTCTTTGTCTTCTATCTTTTTTTGTTGACCGACTAGTTACTCCTTGTTTCCCGAAATAAGAATTTCCATACAGTTTTGTCATCAAAGTTTTTTTCTGGTCAGCTCTCTTTCCAGTTCCAGCCATTCCACTTCCCCCTCGATGTCCAGACTTTTTATGCTTCTTTCTTGCGCCCCATCCGTGAGTTCCCATATTATTTCCGTGCATTCTCGACATCTTCTTTCGTTTATGTGTTTTTGTCATTTTACAACATTTTCTCCACTAATTTAGTCATGTAATCTTTGTTATTTCCTAAAATTCCTGCAGGGTAAATTAATTTTGTACTTTTAACTCCGCCCCTTGGTGAATGCAATCTGAAAAATCCTTTCATATTCAATTCTTCATATCTTTTTCCTTTCTCAAGAGCTTCAACAATTTCTTTTGGTGAATGTTTCTTCTTTGCCTTATCTAAAACTTGTCCTCTTTTCTCGACGAGCTTTTCAAACATTTCTTTGCTTATTTCTCCATATGCAACATCATGTTCAACTTTTGTTAACATTCCAAGCAAAGAATCTTTTGGATTTGTTAAAACAACGCAAGCGTATTTTCTTCTAAGTCTTAATCTGCTTAAAGTTTCTTCTCTAGGTGCAGTTACTCCGACAATTCCTCTGACTCTGATTAAACAAATGTATTTCATTTTTTCTTTTGAACGTTAGTTTTAATTAATGCATCCATGCATGCTTTTACCAAATTGAAAGTTGTTCTTTGACTTCCAAAAGTTTTTGTGTAAACATCTTTTATTCCAGCCATCTTTAAAACCTTTTTTAATTCATTTGCAGCGACGAGTCCAGTTCCCTGTGGAGCAGGTATTAATATAACTCTACAACTTCCACCCTTTCCTTCTATTTTACAAGGCACAGTGTGTTTCTCAGTGCAATTACAATCAAATGATGAACAGGTTCTAATAACTTTAATCAAATTTATCTTAGCTTTTCTAACTGCTTTGTCTCTTGCAGGCAAAGTTTCTTTAGCTCGGCCATATCCAATTCCAACATGTCCTTTTTCATCTCCAACAACAGCCAGCGACGAGAAAGTAGGAACATTCCCTTCTTTAGTTTTTCTCTGAGTCTGTCTCCAAGCTCTTCTTTTTCCTCCACCAAATTTTCCTTTTGATTGTCCTATCGCAAGAAGATCTACTTTCAATTTCAAAAGAGTATCAACAATTTCTGGTTCAAGTATTTTTTTATTTGTATCAAGAATATCGTCGATATCTTTTATTCTTCCTTCTTTAACTTCTATTCCCAATTTCGTTTTTGGTTTCCATAATTTCAAAACTTCTTCTGCATCTTTCTCTCTGTCAAATTTTTTCCTTCCCCAAACTTCTTTTACTTCTTCAAGAATTTTTTCTTCAGGTAATTTTTCTTCAAGAATTTTTTCGGTTAATTCTTCTAAAACTTCTTCCGGTATCTCTTCTGAAACTGTTCCATACGCATCTGCAGTCTTTTTCAATACTTTCATTTCTTCTTTTTTAGTCATGGTTTTTATGAAATAAAAATCATTCACGAAAATTTAAAAAAATTTTCAGTGTTTTTATTTTCCTGCCCCCATTATTTTCTTTTTAATTTCTTCAAAATGTTTTGAAAAATCTTTTTTCAAATTTTTTCCAGTAAGTCTTGCTTCTTCGGGGAATGTTTTTTTATCACATTCAATTTTTACACCAGCGTCAATCAATCCTTTCAAAAAAGCATAAATTTTTGTTTTGTGTAAAACTCTTAACATCCCCAAGTCAACTATTGGCGAGAACTTCTTTTCAACAATTTTCTTTCCCAATAAAAATCCAGTTAAATACGACGCTGGAATTGATTTCAAGCTACCTTCAAAATCTTTAGGCCAGCCATAATGTAAAAGGTTTTTAGACGTTACTCCAAGTTCAATCTTGTCCTGTGCGTCTTGACTTGTAACACATTGACCAATAATATACCGATTCGTTTTTCTGAAAACAATTCTCGGCTTTCCACTTTTCAGTAACTTGAATCTTTTCAAATAGTCCGTCTTATTTTCATTTCTTCTTCTTTTCTGGGTTTTCATTCTTCAATTCCTCCAACCTTTTTGGAGAATGAAATGAAAATTTCCAAATTCAAAGGTAAGTTTCTTTTCATTTTTTATTTTCCTCAACAAAAGTTTTCATATGTGATTTGCTTTTAAATTCTTTGTTTCTTACTCTCTTTCTCAAATCCTTGTATCCTTCAGCATCAATCTTTCCTTGTTTCTTTAATTCAGCAATATTTTTTCTTAATTTTCTTGTTAAAGCAATATAATCTCTCTTTCTCTTGTTGACTTTAACTCTAACATTACCTGCAGTTATTTTTTTACTCTTTCTCAAAACCTTTCTTCTTCCTTTTACTTCTTTAACTTTTATTGCGCCAGAGCTAACTAAATCTCTAATGTCTTGTTTTGTGATTGCTTCTTTTATTTCATTAAGATTTTCATTTACAAAGTGAACCCTTGATTTTCCGACGCCAAGCGTTCTTGCTGCAAGTTGTTTTTTCTTTCCTAAATTCATTTTTTATTTCCTTTCTTATTTAATTTTCTTAAAAATTTTTTTACATTTAAATTTTGAATTTCTTTTTTATGTTCGTGAGCGTATTTTATCATTTCTATTTTTTTCTTGTTACCAACATTTCCAACAATTGCAATTTCGTTTTGTTTTATTTTTTTCATTTCTTCCAAATTATGAACTTTAACTGGTGTTTTTCCTTTCATCTTTCCTCTATCCTTAACATCTGTTCTGTATCCAATACTCACAACAGCAAGATACCCTCTTCTCTTTTCTCGCATTTTGTTATCTCTTCCATTTGGATTTCTCCAGACTTGTTTGCTTTTTCTTCTCAAGCCTAATTTTCCATAACTATACCATCTTCTTCTCAAAAATTTTGGTTTTTTCTTCGGATCTCTTACCATTATATCTCTTCTCCACATTTACTTGTTATAAAAATTCCGTCCTGGAAAACTCTTCTATCTCTCTTTCTTATTTTTGTTGCAGTCTCAAGATTTGCTGCTGCTTGTCCAGCAATTTCTTTATTTGTCGACGTAACTTTGATTATATCTTTTTCAATCTTCACTTCTGCGCCTTTCGGAATTTTTGCTTTTCGGGGTGTTTTTTCTCCAAGGAAATTCTTGATTATTACTTCATGACCTTTATGTTCTAATGTAACTGGGAAATGAACGAAGCATGCTTTCAATTTGTACTCATACTTTTCATTTACTCCGCCAATTAAATTTGCTATATGGGCTTTCATTGTGTTTATTCTTTTCTTTTCTTTTTTTGTCGTTTTTTTACATCCAAAAATAATCTTTTTCCCGTCGATTTTAAATTCCAAACCTCTTAAGACTAAATGTCTTTCATTCTCTCCCTGTGACCCTTTAACTTTCAAAATATCTTTATGCAGTTCAACGCTAACTCCTTCAGGAATTTCTATCTCTTGGAAAAAATTAATTCTCATTTTAATAGAAAAACGCAATTAAGCATCCCCCAATTTTATTTTCGACAGCTTCATCATGAGTCATAAGACCCTTATTTGTCGAGAGTATTAATGCCCCAATATTTCTTGAAGGAAGATATCTTCTTCGGTATTTTTCTATCTGATCAACCTTGATAGTAAATCTTGGTTTTATTGCCTTACATTTTGTTATATTACCGCTCGTGACTTCGATAGACTTTGCCTTTCCATCAATCTTATATTTCTTGATTGCATCTTTCTGTTTCATTATCTTGAAAACTTCGATTAGAAGATTTGAAATTCTATTTATCTTTACATCATCCTTTCCAGCTTTCTTTGCATTTTGAACCATGTTCAAAGCATCTGCGACGATATCGTGTGACATTTTATTTTTTTCTCCTATTTATGAATATTTTTTGAATCCGATTTCTGTTGCAATTTCTCTGAAACAGTGTCGGCATAAGTTTAATCCATATGAACTTATATGTGCTCCGAATCTTCCACATCTCTCACATTTTTTCGAAGCGATTCCGATTTTTCTTTCTTGTGGTTTATTATGTTTTGTGAATTTTTCAGCAATTTTCGGTTTGCTTTTCAACTGCTTCAATATTTTTTTCCAGTCGCTTGCAGTCATTTTAATCTTTAACCTCTTTCCCGAAAAATTTAACTCCATACTTTTCTTCCATGAATTTGATAATTTCATTCGGGGTTATATCTTGTCTTAATGAAACTTTTCCCCTTTTAATCTTTTTTAATCTAACTCTTCTTCCACTTCTCTTGAAAACAATAGTTACGTCAAATCCCCTCATTCCAATATCTCTTTGATATTCCAATCCGGGAATTTCAATGTATTCTTTTATTCCAAATGAAAATTGATTCTTTGCAATTTGTCTTCTTCTTAATTTATTATCGATGGTAACAAGCATTTTTTTAATGAAAGGTTCAACATCTTTTCTTAATGTTACAACTGCTCCAACTTCAAGTCCAGGTCGTACACCCAGCGACGGAATTCTTTTTGTTGATTTCATTTTTGCCGGATTTCTTCCAGTTAAAAATTTCAAAAGTTTTGCTCCCTTTTCCAGCTCTTCTCCAATTCCCCCGACATTCAAAATAACCTTGTCTATTCTGATTTGTCTCATTGGATTTTCTGATTTTGTTTTCATTTTAATCGATTGCCATTACTTGTTTAATTAATACTGAAATTTCATTTTCATTTGATTTTAACTTAATCATTTTTTTCTCTTTGATTATTTCTTCTACAATTCCTTCTTCACCAGCATGCTTTCCTTCAAAAATCAAAACCTTTGCTTTTTCTTTCAATGGAAGAATTTTCTCTATTTTTTTATTTTTTAAGTCAATAACAACTGAATCTCCCATTCCACATTTCTCATTTGAAAGAACGTTTCTTCCATCGCTGAGATTGATTTGAACTTTTTTTCCTCTAAGCATTTTTTTATCTACGATTTTAGCAATTTTCTTTCCAGCTTCATTTTCTTTTATTTCTTTGAGCTCAAATTTTCCATTTTCTCCAATAATCATTCGATAAGATTTCTTACTCTGTACAAAAGTTATTGTGTCGAATAAAACCAAAGTATTTTTTTCATCATGAGCTACAATTGCATTTTTTAATAATCCTTTTTCATGAAGTATCTTTTTTACTTCTTTTCTGTTTTCTGCAACTTTCAAAACATCCCGAAGTACAACTAACAACGGCATTCCGTCATTCTTGCTGAAGTTCGGACTGACTACATAAGTAGTTTTAGCCTTTCTTGGTACTGGCCAGCTCTTCGGTATTTCTTGTCTTTTTAGATGTGCCATTTTATTTTTTATTTGATTTTAATTTATTTTCTGAAGTTTTAGTTGGTTTTTGAACCTTTACTTTCTCCTCATTTTTCTTTTCTGATTGAACTTCAGTCTGTTTTTTATTCAAAGACTCAACCCTCATTTTGTCGTCGAGATTCAATTCAATTATCTGAATGTTTGAACTTCTCATCGGAACGTTTGTCATTGAGCCGTCTAATTTTTTTATTTGTATTCCTTCAACGTAAATTTTAAGTCGGCCATAATTCACTTCTGTAACTTTTCCTTCCTTTTTCTTGAATTTTCCGACGAGGATTTTTACTTTGTCGCCTTTTCTTACAGTGATTGCTCTTCTTCCATATTTTTTTCTTAATTCTTTTGAAAGTGAAACATTCAATAATTTTTTTCTAATATGCAACGGAGCCTTCGCTAAATATTTTCTTTGCTTTCCGGGTCTTTTACTTCCTACCCAATGTTTTGAAAATTCGTTTTTCATTTTAGTAAACAATCGACGCTATTTTAGCAACTTGTGCCCAGCGTTCCATTACCTCCCTTGCGATTGGTCCTTTAATTTGAGTTCCTTTTGGATTACCCTTGTCATCTTTCAAAATAGCGACGGCATTGTCTTCGAACGCAACTCTTTCGCCAGTTTTTCTTCTGTAAGGTTTTCTCTGTCTTATTACAACAGCGTCGAAAACTTTTCCTTTCATTTCGGGAATTCCTTTTCTTATTGAAACTTTAACAAAGTCTGCAATCTTTGCAGCCGCTTGTCTTCCTTTTGTTCCCTTCCATCTTTTCACTCCGACGATTTTTGCAATTTTTGCTCCGCTATTATCTGCAGCCTCAACGTAAGCTCCAACATTTAATCCTCTCGTTCCTCTTGCACTTATAGCCTTCATTTTATTTTCCAACTTCCTCCTTTGATTTAATTTTTTTGATGACGACGAAATGAATTATTTTACTTAGCGGCCTGCATTCTTGAACTCGAATCAAATCTCCAAGATTAATTTCTTTGTCCATACAATCTGAAAGTCTTGCGTGAATTCTTGTTCTTGATTTAGCATATCTTTCATATTTCTTAACATAAATCATTCTTTCAAGTTCAATCATAACTCTTCTTGGGAATTTTCTTTTTACAATACCTTCAAATATTTTTCCTCTTGCTTTTAATCTTCCATGAGTTATACAATCTCTATCTTTACATTCGCCAGATTTTACAGCTCCAACGAATTCAGTTTTTTTCTTTTCTACTTTTGGTTTTTTTGTTTCTGTCATTTTAATTTATTGATTCGGCATCGAATCCAAGCCTTATAAGGACATCCTTTATTTTTTTCGAATGATCTCCTTGAAGCTCAACAGTGCCGTTTTTTGCATCAAATGTCCCGCCACATGCCAATTCGTTTTTCAGGTCTTTTGCGATTTTTTTAACGTCAATACCGTTTTCAAACCCACTAATCAAAGTTGTTATCTTCCCGTATCTTTTTTTCTCGAGAGTAACTTTAATTTTTTGTGAACTTTTAACGATTTGCTCGCAAACACAAGCCTGTTTTGGCAAACCACATTTAGGACATATTTCCATTATGCTTTGGTTTTTTCCTCCTGTTTAATTGCCGTAAGTATTCTTGCTATCATTTTTTTTACTTCCTTAACTTTTGAACTGCCTTTCTTCGACGAGTTTGCTTTTGACTTAATCAATTCCATTTTTAATTCTTTCATTTTTTTATCTCGTTCTTCTTTCTTCATTTTTTTTATTTCTTCAAATCTTAATTTTGCCATTACTTTTTACTCCTTAATTTCTTTTTAGTTTTATCAATCATTTCGTCGACGATGTTTGCACTTGAATCTTTCAGTTTTTGAATCATTTGTTCATTAATTATAATTCGGTCATTTAATTTTGCATAGGGTGAAAGTATTGAAACTTTTACTCCAATTGTTCCGGGTTTTGTTTGTGCAATTGATTGTGCTTTATCGACGACTTTTGCACTGTCTCCAGTTTTTTTCAAATAACCTTGAGTAAATAACCAGCTCTTCGCTCTTGCACTTGGTAATTTTCCACCAAGTCTTATTTCAGCACCTAATGCGCCAGCACCCATAATTCTTTGGAGTGTTCGATAAGCAATAACTTTGAATTTCAATGGTCCTTTCTTTTCCAACGACAAAGCAATCTCATCAGCCATTATTTGTGCATCAAATTCTGATTTCTGGATTTCATCAATTTCTATATGTGGATTTTCAAGCTTGAATCTTCTTTTCAAAACATCAGTAAGCTCTGCGATTTTTTCCCCACCTCTTCCGATTACAAGTCCGGGCTTGTTAGTTGAAACAACTATCTTTTCACCAACGGGAGTATACTCAACTCTTACTCTACTAATTTTTCCTTTTCCAATAGATTCTTTAATATATTCTCTAACTGCGAACTCATCTTTTTTCAACTTAACAACTTTTCTTTCTTCCATTTAACAAAAATCCCCCTTGTTAAATACTTTGAAAAAATTTATTTTTTCTTCCATCATTTTTTCTTCTCCTTTTTATTTTTCTTGAAATCTTTCATACTTATTGCTCTAAGTGTAATGTGTGATCTTTTTTTCTGAACTCGTCCAAATCTTCCGTAAGGTTTGTATCCCTTGTTTGCATATGCTTCGACGATAATTGGTTCATCAACGTCGTGATTATCCGCATTTCCTTTCAAACTTTTTAACAAAATGATAAATGCTTTTGCATGTTTTTGAGGAAATCTTCCAGCCATTATTCCTTTTCCTTTTCTATGCGGAATTTCTCCTCTCATCGGAACTACTTTTTTCAATTTTGCAACTTGTTCTAAATCTGCAATCGCGACGCTAATTGGTTTGTATTTTATCATTCGGCATATTGCTCCGGAAGTTTTTTCCGACAAAGGCAATCCAGTTGCATTAACGCTAACTGATTCTTTCTTAATTTTTTGTGCTGGTTTCTTTACTTCCTTCTTGTCGTCAGTCTTTTTTTCTTCATGCTTCTTTTCATGCTCATGAGTTTTATTTTCGACGTGTTCAACTTTCTCTTCATGCTTCTTTTCTTCGTGAACTTTATGTTCTGTTTTCTCGTCGTGTTTTTTATTTTCGTTTTCCATTTTTATTTATTTTTTAGCTTTATTTTTACTTCCTTTAGTTGCGCCAACACCTTTTTTCTCATGTTTTGGTTTAACTCTAGTAATTGCGAATTCTCCAAGCATGTGCCCCAACATTTCTCCAACAACTTCAATCGGAACAAATTCTCTTCCGTTATGAATCTGCATTTTCATTCCAACCATTTGTGGAACAACAACTATTTCTCTTTGATGAGTCTTAACTGGTTTTCCTTTTGCAATTTTTTTCTTTGATCTTGTAAGGAATGTTTCTATTTTTTGGAAACCTCTAAGAACAGTTCTTCTACTTCTCGACGTCAAAAGCTTCGCGAATTCTCTAACTTCAAGGAGCTTAAGTTCTTCAATAGTTTTTCCTCTATACTTGAAAATTCTTTTTCCCGACGCGTCTGTTTGTTTTTCGTATGCCATTATCTTTTCTTTCCAGTTCTGCTTGGTCTGATATGTCCTACTCTTGCTCCAGCAGGTGCATTTCTTTTAGCAATCTTACTTTTAATTCTTTTTCCTCTACCAGAACCAAATGGATGGTCAATTACATTCATTTTTACTGCAGATGTTCTTGGCCATAATTTATTTCTTGATTTTTTAATGAAGAACATTTTTCCTGCTTTCAAAATTGGTTTCTCTTTTCTTCCATGTCCAGAAATAACTCCAACCGTCGCTAAACATTCGCCTTGGAATTCTTTCTCTTCTTTTGAAGGCATAAGCAAAATAACCTTTGTTCCAACAACTCTACTAACAATTGCATGACTTCCAGCTGTCTTCACAAATTTTCCGCCGTCGCCAGGTCTTGATTCAACATTGAAAACTTTAGTCTTTACTGGTGCATCTTTTAATTTGATAATATTTCCTTCCTTTACTTCTTTTCCTAATATTTTTATCATTTGTTTTTCAACAAGTCCTTCACATGCAGGAGTATAAAATATTCCTTCAGCAGATTTTATTTTTGCCAACGGAGCTGTATGACATGTCGAGTTCACAAGTTCAGCGACGGTTCCTTCCTGTTCTGCAAGTTTTCTAAGATATGCAATTCTAAATTTGTAAGCGTTTCTTCTAACTCTATATGCGTTTCCGCCATGTCCCCGTGCCTGTTGAATAATTCGCTTACCCATTTACATCAATCCCAGCTTCGTTGCCAAATCCATCGCTGGATATTTTTTATTTAATTTAACATAAGCTATTTTTTTGTTGTCTCTCAACTGTGTTCTTACTGAACTTACTTTAACTTCGAAAACTTCCTCAACTTCTTTTTTAATTTCTTCTTTAGTTGATTTCATTTCTGCTCTGAACATTAACACATTTTCCGATTCAATTTTCATTACTGCTTTTTCCGTGACGATTGGTTTTAGATTCATTTTAATTTCTCCCCCAATTCTTTAACAGCTTCTTCAGTATAAATAGTAAGTCTTCCAGGAGCATCAGCTTCGGCAAGATTCATAACACTTAAAGAATTTACTTTTACTGAATCGAAATTTTTAGAATTCAATTTTTCTTTTTCTCCGACGACAATTAAAACTCCTGCAGAAACCTTGTATCCTCTTCCCCTCATTTTTCCCTTTCCACTTCTTCTTGATTTTTTCTTTATTGCAATTTGAGCTAACTCATTTCCAAGAATTTTATTTAAAGAATTAATTAACTGCTTTGTTTTCTGTTCGACGAATTTTGATTCAACAACAAAAGGCAATTCAATTTTCAAACTCTTATCCTGAAGAGTTAAATATCTTTTTTGAAGGAATTTCAAATTTGCCGTCGCTGAAATCGCACTTTTCAAAGCAAGCAAAATTTCTTTCTTATTTAATTTTCCGTAATTAAGCATTTTTTCAACTTTTGGTGGATGAGCTCTTCTTCCGCCTCTAGTGTTCGGAACTTCTGCTCCAACCCAGTGGAATTGATTTCCTTTATTTGACATAACTTTTCTTGGAACTCTTGAAGATCCTCTTCCATAACCAGATTTCCAAACGTGTCTTCTATGCTGAACAACACCGTCGGCAACATGAACTTCCCCTGCTAATGGCGAAGGTGAATGCGGTTGCTTAATCTTTTTTGTTTCAACAGCTTTAGCAATTAAATCAGTTCTTACCGGAACAGAAAACACGCTTGGCAATTCTATCTGTTTTGATTTTTCCCCGTTGCTGTTGTATAAATTTGTTTTCATTTTGTGTGAAACCCCCTAATATACTCACATTTTTTTGCTAGTTCCTTATCTTCGCGAATTGGATTCAGTCCTGTTTCAGGTATTCCATAAAATAATTCAAAAGCTTTAGCCTGAGATAAACATTGATCATACTCTCTCATTAAATTTTCAAGTTGATCTAAACTCCTTATTGGATTAGTTCTATCATCCTTTCTTGATTCCCCAAACATCAAAGCTAGGTTTAGATTATGACCTATTTGAAAAAGTCTATTCTCAATCATAGAATATTCTCGACAATCTATCCATCCTTGTCGTTTTGCTAACATAATGTCTAAATCTTTTTCAGTCATCTTATCTCCAAAACCTCGTAATTTTTCTTCTTTTGTTTTTTAGTTTCTCTAAGAGCGGGTGTTAAAAGTAACTGTCTTTTTGCTGGACCTTGAACTGAACCAGTCAAAACAACAAAATCTCCGTCGACGTTTCCATAATTTTTTACATTTTCTATTTTTCTGCTTCCTGCTTTTCCAATTTCAATAATTTTATTATTATAAAGAACTCTTGTAAATAAACCAACTTGACCCGCCAATGCAACCTGGTAAGTTACTCTCGCTGGATGCCACGGTCCAAGTGAACCTGGTCGTCTTACACCTTTCTCTGATTTATGTCCTTTTAATGAAAGTCCCATTCTCTTTACCGGTCCGCAAAGTCCTTTTCCCTTTGTCAATCCTCGAGAATCAACAAGTTGACTTTTGTCAAAAATATCTGAAACGAAAATATCTTTCCCCGTTTTTTCTTTTACAAAATTTATTTTATCATGAATAGAACCATTTAATCCAATTTCAATCAAATCAGGTGTTTTCTTTATTGCATATCTTTTAGGAATTGAATAGCATATAACTCTAACATTATCATAATCTTCAAGTTTCAATTTTTCTATTTCTTTAACACACTCGTTTTTTGAAATTTTTGGAATCTTAAGTTTTCTTTTCAAATCTTTTTCCAGATTGTCTCCAAGAACTTCATCTTTAACAATTCCATTTTTGTAAAATCTTACTGAAAAAATTCTCATCGGCGGACATTCAAGAATTGTTACAGGAACAGTAATTTTTTTTCCGTGAGTCATAGAATCTGCAGAATTATCTTTTACGAAAGCCGAAGCCATTCCTGCTTTGTAACCAATAAATCCCTTAAGAGTTTTAGAACCTTCTTTTAACGCTGACCAGTTAACACTAGGTAAGAACTTAGAAATTCTTTTTCTGGGCCAATACTGAAGGCTTCCTTTTCTCGGTGTTTTTGGTGCTGCCATTTTGTGTTATTTTTCGAATATACTTTTCAATAGTTGCGGATGTCATGTTGTCCTACCCTGGAATGAATAGAAAAGAAAAAAATGGTTTATAAACATTTGGGATAAGAAAATAGGAAATGAAGAAGGGTGGCGATGGAAGTTGATTTATAAGAAATAATCTATGTTGACAAAAGTAAATGTACTCTAGAATAATAATTATTATAAATCAGAAAAATATCTCATTCAACAGTCGAATTTTCTTCAAGAATATTTGTTCTTTGACTGAGGTAATTTCTAATGGTAGAATAAATTTCGCTAAATTCGTCGGAGGGAATTTTTTCCCCGTTATCCATTACTGAAATAGTCATTTCTCCATTTGAGGAATTTTCTGATTCAAATTTGTATCCTATCCCAAGTCTTCCTTTTCTTAATCTTGCCTGAACGAAAAAATTTGTCGGAGTCAAATTTCTATCTCCTTCATCAAAATTTTGAAAAAATCCTTCTAAAGAAGGGTCCATTCTTTGTTTAAAATAAT
>JAGVXJ010000073.1 GCA_018303895.1 Candidatus Pacearchaeota archaeon | reverse complement strand
TGTTTTGATTGATCAGGATAAATGTGCTTTTGTTGCCGAAATTAATGGAGAAATAGTTGGTTACCTTGCAGGTGGAATTAGTACTAGCGAGAATTACAGACATTTACCCCCTGTTGCGGAACTTTACAACACTCTCGTTTTAGAAGAATACCGGGGAGAAAGTATAGGAACAGAACTTTATAATGAATTTGCCAAGTGGTGTAAAAAGAAAAAATTTAAAGTAATAAAAGTTCAAACTTCAGCACCAAACAAAAAAGCAATAAAATTTTATCACAAAAATGGATTCAAAGATTATACTTTAATATTAGAAAATTATTTGGATTAATCCAGTCTTCCGACGACAGATTCTACAACTTTGAGAATTTCTGTGCTTTTTATTAGTTCAGTTATCTTAATCATATCCTTGTGAATAACTCTATCTTTTTCATAAAACAAAACATGTTTTCTTATGAAATTATATGCTTCTGAAGTTCCTTTTCCAAGAATAGTATATTTTTCCCTTAAATCAATTCCTTGCACTGAATTCATTATTTCTATCGCGACGACATTCTGGACATTTTTTATAATCTCGCGGGCTTTTCTCGACGCAATTGTTCCCATGCTCACATGGTCTTCCTGATTTGCCGACGTGGGAATTGAATCAACACTTGCTGGGTGAGCAAGAACTTTATTTTCTGAAACCAAAGCAGCCGCAGTATACTGTGGCATTAAAAATCCAGAGTTCAAACCGGCGAATTCTTTTTTTATTAAAAATCCAGGCAAACCATTATTTGTCGACGGGTCAATCATTTTTGCAATCCTTCTCTCAGAGATTGAACCTATTTCAGAAATTGCAATTCCTAAAGTATCCATTGCTATAGCGACGGGTTCGCCATGAAAATTCCCACAAGAGATTGCTTCGTTTTCTCCAATGATTAAGGGATTGTCGGTAGTAGAATTTAATTCAGTCTCAATAATTTTCTTCACATATTTTATTGCTTCTCGACATGCGCCATGAACTTGCGGAGAACATCTTATGCTGTAAGAATCCTGAACCCGACAAGTTTCTCCTGATTTTTTTATCAACGTGCTTCCGTCACAAACTTTTCTTACATTTCTCGCGCACAAAATTTGGCCTTCATGTGGGCGTGTGGAAATTACTCTTTCATCGAATGCAGAAATTATTCCAGTCAAAGCTTCAAGAGTTAAACTTAAACTTACATCAGCAATTTTTAACAGGTTCATAGAATCATAAACAGCCAAAGCACCAATCGCCGTCATGAACGCAGTTCCGTTATTCAAAGCTAAACCTTCTTTTGAACTTAAAATTACTGGAACAATTTCTTTTTTTTCCATAGCTTCTCTTCCGGAAATTAATTTTCCGTCGACAAATACTTCGCCCATTCCAATTAAAACTAGTAACATGTGAGATAACGGCGCGAGGTCACCACTTGAACCGACTGAACCTTGTTGAGGAACGAATGGATAAATTTTTTTGTTAAGCATTTCTAAAAGAGTATTTACTGTATCAACTCTAACTCCCGAATGTCCTCGAATAACTGAATTGACACGAATTAAAATTGCCGCGCGAACTATCTCTTCTGGGAATGGTTCTCCGACGCCAACAGCGTGGCTCATGATAAGATTTTTTTGCAATTCTGCGGTTTGATCTTTGTTGATTGCAACATCTTTGAAAGAACCGAAACCAGTAGTTAGAC
Source organism: Candidatus Pacearchaeota archaeon (assembly GCA_018303895.1). Lineage (GTDB taxonomy): Archaea > Nanobdellota > Nanobdellia > Pacearchaeales > GW2011-AR1 > CABMGN01. Next base: position 12,538 of record JAGVXJ010000073.1, on the reverse strand, counting down.
CATAAACTGCCGAACCTTTTTCTACAAGGTCGTCGACAATTTTTCTAGAAGCTAATATTTTTCCGATGCAAGATGGAGACAACTCAACTAATGCAAAATCTCTCGCAACGGCGACAACTTGGTCAATCGTAAGACTTGAGCCGTCTATTATGACCTTCTCCATAAACTATCCAACTAAAAAGAGTATTTAACTTTTCTGTAAAAAAAAGATATAGTTTGAATTAGGTAAGATTTAAAATAAAAATTTACAGGCAAGTTTTAAAAACCATCATTTTCTAATCCATTTATGGCAACAAAAATACCTGAGGCACAAAATCGAATGTTTAAGAATGCGTTCGTTTGTAAAGATTGTAATACGAAAGTAAAAGCAAGTCCGTTGAAAATAATTAACAAGAAAGTCAAATGCAGAAAATGCAAGGGATTCGCATTCAGACCTATTAAGAAAAAGTAAAGTTAGACTAATTTGTTCTTGGATATAAATATTTATTAACTAAATAATTTTTATTTATATATGGTTTTAACTGATAAAAGAAGAAGATTCGAAGATGGCTTGAATGAAAAACTTCGGGAAGTGTGGGATGGTGATGTAAATGGTCGGAGTAAATATTTATTTGCAGTTTCAGCTCCGGGAACGAGGGTAGAATCAGATTTTAGAGTTCAGATTGATGTTTATGAAATAATATCAAGAAATGCTGACAGAACTATGACGATAAGAAGCAACCATTATGAAAAAATAGATGAAGGCCGATTAAAGAGTTTGGCGATTCCTAAATTTTTTCTTAAGATGGGACAACAACTTAAAGAGTATATTGGTCAGTTGAATAATAAAGAATAAATTTTTATGAAAGGTTTATAAATAATTTTCTTCTCTTGAGTATATGAATTTTGTCTTATTGGATATTGCTCTCTTAATTATTTTCTTAGTTGTTTCTGGATTTTTTCTTTACCGGAATAGAGCTAATCTGAAAAAAGAAGGATGGTTTTTACTTTACAAAACTAGTTGGGGTGTGAAGCTGATTGACAGAATCGGAAAAAAATATCAGAGAACATTAAAAATTGCAAGTTATATTTCAATTATTTTAGGTGTGATTTTGGTAGTCTTGGTTTTTATAATGATGATACAGACAGTTTATCTTTATTTAACGACAGCTATTGCGGAAACAATCCGAGCTCCGCCGATAATGCCTTTGATTCCATACTTCCCACAAATATTTAACATTCAAAGTATCTTCCCACCATTCTATTTTATTTATTTCATAATTGCAATTTTAATTGTCGCTACAACACACGAATTCTTCCATGGAATATTTGCTGCAAGATATAGAGTAAAAATAAAGAGCACAGGATTTGCATTCTTGAAATATTTCCCAGCATTTTTTGGAGCGTTTGTCGAGCAGGATGATAACCAGATGAAAAAGAAAACCAAATTTGAACAAATGAGCATTTTATCTGCAGGAGTTTTTGCAAATGTTTTGATGGTTTTAATTTTTGGAATAATCTTTATTCTTTTCTTTAAAGTTGCCTTCGTTGCTTCGGGAGTTTCTTTTGATAGTTATGCTTACAATTTTGTTGATTTAACGAACATAACCGAGGTTAATGGAATCAATGTTACGAATTTTTCTATTGCTGGAATTGGTTTATTGATGAATGAAAAAGGATTCAATCAAATAAAATCCAACGGAGATTATCTCCTTTCGAAATCTGATTTTGAAAAACAGAATTTAACAATCGCACAATACAACAAAGTTCTAATTTACTATGACTCTCCAGCAATTAAGCAAAATTTGTCTGGTTTAATTTATTCAATTAATGGAATCAAGATTAATAGTCGTGAAAAACTTTCTGAAGAATTAAATAAATATTCTCCTGGAGAAAAAGTAGTAATCACGACACTGAATGGGGAAGGAAACCATTTAGATAAAGAAGTTACTTTAGGAAAAAATCCTCAAACAGAAAAAGCATGGTTAGGAGTTGGATTCTTGAGTCGAGAAACAAAAGGAATTAAAGGAATTATTGCGAAAAGTTTTGAATTTTTCAAAAAGCCAAATGTGTATTACACCCCAAGAAGTGTTTTAAGTCAGTTCATTTTCGATTTGCTATGGTGGATAGTTTTAATTAATTTTGCAGTTGCCCTTTTCAACATGCTTCCATTGGGAATGCTCGATGGCGGAAGATTCTTTTATCTTGGAATTTTGAGTGTAACAAAATCAGAAAAGTTTGCGGAAAAATCGTTTAAATTTATGACTTATTTTTGGTTAGCTATAATTTTAGTTTTAATGGTTAAGTGGGTTTTTGTTTTTTTCTTTTAATTGAATGTTAGGAAAAAGTAAAATCTCTTTTGTGTATTAAAGAATAATATTCATAAGCCTCTTTGTATTTAATCTGTTGAGAACTCCCAAACTCTAAGCTTCCACTAAAAATACTTTCTAATTCATCAAGTGGAATTAGCCCCATCTGCGAATTAAAAATCTCAAACCAAATTCCTTCATTAAAATCCCTTTTGAAATATCCTCTTTTTTCGAGAGAGATTATTCTTTCTCTTTCGTCGTTAGTTAGTTCGCCCATTTTAGAGAAGTTTACAAAATTTCAGAATCATAGGGAAATTTTGAAACCTCTCAGAAAAGAATTTTACCCTTTTAAGTTTTCCGCAAACTTCTTTTTACAAAGAATATTTCCTTCGGCATGAGTCTAAATCTTTGCCATCGTCCAAAAAACTTTGAGTATATCGATTGTATCTTGGGCTAGCATCTAATGCTCTGATTAATTTATAAAAAGACAGCGCTTCAGATAACATCGTTAATTCTCTATCGCCAAACTCTATTCTCTGTCTCTTTTTTTCATTTATCTTTTTATCAATGTCTGTCAAATCATAAGCTTCTCCTGACGGCAGTTTTATTCTGTCGGGAGTAATTGGTTCGTCCATAGTCCACGCCGGAAGAAACCAGAATCCTTTTTCTTCAAAGGGAGTTATTCTCTCAAAAATTTCTTCATCAGACAAATCTTCCAAATTTTCAGCCATTTCACAAGTCAAAAACCCCTTCCTTTATGTGAGCGACTGCGTCGGCGAACATCTACGAGGGAGTTCATAAATCGATTACTCCCTCTTTTGTTAGGGCAGCAAAGCGGATTCCGACAGGGAAGTTGATTAATGCAGAAATTAAAGCCATATGCTCTTTTCCGTCGCCGGAAGCTATACTCAATCCAACTTCCAGACCCGAAATTTTTCCCTGAAGTTTTTCTGAAATTTCATCCCGAAGTTCTTTTATTCTTTTGCTTGTATCAATTTGAATGAATTCAGTAATGTTTTTCTTTTCTTCAACGGTAAATTTTTTTGCAAAATCATTTCCAATCAAAATTATTTTTTCCCATTCTCCGAACTTTATCAAGCCTGAAACTTGAGCCCAAGTTCCCTCACCTGTAGAAAGCAAAGCGATTAATTCCATTCAGAAATTAAATAAAAATTGTTTTTAAGTATTTGTGTTATCAGATTATTTGTATTTGGTTTTATCTTTTTTATCTCTCAAGACAAAATAAGAAATATCCGTTAGGCATTTTAGTCCGTGAAATTTGGTTTTTGGAAAGTGAACAACAAAATATTTTCCTGAAGATTGCACCGTCGCTGTTTCTGATTCTAGGATTATTTCAACTTTTCCATTTCGGAAAAGAGCCCACTCGTTTGCCTCGGGATGATAATGTGGTTTGACCACGTCTCCTTTTTTAAAGTCGTGTCTGACAAGGATGTAGTCTTTGTCTTTTTTTGTAAAATGATTTAATAATTCTTCAAGATTAGGATACTCTTTGTGGTCTATCATCATTCAAAAATAAAATCGTTTGGTTTATATTCGGGAGAAGTTAAACATAAAACGCTTAAATCTTGCAAATTGCTAAAATTTTCCAGTGCATGAACTCTGCCTTTTGGAACAGGAATAACCATTCCTTTTTCCATCTTAAAATAATTCACCCCAACTCTTACTGCTCCAACTCCAGAAATGCAATAATAAAATTCGTCACTCTTGTTGTGATAATGGGGAATTGCTCTTCTTCCGGGGAGAAGATTTCCTACAGCCAATCCAATCCCAAATTTTTTTCTTTCTTCTTCAGAAGTTAATTCAAAAATAAGTGCTCCATCCAACGCTAAAATTGGTTCCCGATTATATGAAAATACTTCAGGTTTCATTTCACTCATGTTATCAGGCAATAACTCAACGTCGTTTTGATCGAAAGAAGGAATAGCGAAAACTAAATGTTCAAGAGTATTCTGAAAATTTTTTAATTTGTGTGGAGTATTCGGAACAAGCAAAGAGTATGAACTGCCTTCAACTTTCAATGCAGAATTATTATGATATAAAATTCCGTCGCCTTCTAGGATGAAATAAATCTCCGTCATTTTTTTATGCTTGTGCCACAAGGAAATATTTTCCGGTGCCATTATCACATGAGCCATGCTAAAATTTGGAAAGGTTATTGCTTCTCTCAGTGTCTGATTACAAACATTGCTGACCGGAGAAAGAGAATAAACACTGAAAGGTTCAAGATTGCGCATATTATCCATGTTAAATTCAAAAGACTGATTTTTTTAAAATTATGCCTTGTTTTATCATAATCCAAAAACAGTAATGATTAAAAAGAAAATTGATTGTGTTAAACTATGAATTATGATTATGAAGTTTATACGACGATTCCGAGAAATTTTGATCCAGATGTAGAAGGAACGACACTCGATTCAATTATGGCAAGTTGTAAAGGGTATGTTAATCATTCTATCCCGTTAGGAATGAGAGATAGCATGACTACAATAAAACTAAGTATGTCACAGCCTCTTGATACTAAATATTTGATAGACCAATTGAACGACAATTTTGGGGAAAATGAATTGGGTGTTGTAAAGCGAATTACTAGAAAAGATTTATATGCCTCACAGCCCATCTGAAGAGAAGTTTGCAAAAATGCAATTTTCCACGAAAATTACAAACTTCTCCGAAGAAACTTTGCAAAAAACGAATAAATTTTTGAATTTTGCAAACTTCTCTAAAGCTCGACGTATAAATTTCCTTCGGAAAAGTTTATAAATGAATTTTTTCTAAAGAATTAATCACTACATCGTTTGATGACAGATTCTGTTTATCAGCGCAAGGTAGTAGTATAAAACTCGCGAGAGAGATACAAAACAATGGAATTAAAAGAACAATTAGAAAACGCACTACAGGAAATAAGAAAACTTCCAGAAGCTCAAAGAAAATTTGACCAAACTGTTGATTTATTGATAAATTTACAAAAATTTGATATTAAAAAAACTCCGATAAATACTTTTTTCAGCGTCCCACATAAGATTAAGGAAAAGAAAATTGCTGGTTTTCTTGAATCAAAAAATGCCCATCTTGCTGAGACAATAATCCCGGATGATTTTAGATTATACTCTGATAAAAAAAGAACTAAAAAACTTGTAGAAGACTATGATTTTTTTATCGCTCAAGCAAGTGTTATGCCGAAAGTTGCGACGATTTTTGGAAGAGCATTGGGTCCTTCAGGAAAAATGCCATCGCCACAGCTGGGAATTTTAATGAATGTCGACGACAAAGAAATTGCAAAATTGAAAGAGAGAATTAATGCAAGTGTCAAAATAAGAATCAAAGAACCAAGTGTGAAAATTGCAATTGGAAGACAAAGTATGAAAGATGAAGAATTAGTAGACAACGTTCTTTCAATTTATAATTCTCTATTGAAAGTTTTGCCAAAGGAAAGAGACAACATAAAAAATGTTGCAATTAAATTTACAATGACTAAAGCAAAAAAAATTAAGGTAAAATAAAATGGTAGAAAAATGGGTTTCTTTTTTACAAAAAAGAAACTACAATGGTAGAAAAAAATGAAAACAAAAAAACAAATAACAACACATGTTTCGGAAGGAAAGAAAAAAGTTGTAAAGGAATTAATTGAACTGATTAAGACACATAAAACTATGCTTGTCGCGTCGATAAAAGGACTTCCGGCGGCGCAGTTTCAAGAAGTTTGTAAAAAGCTTAGAGGAAAAGCGGTTGTGAAAGTTCCAAAGAAAAATTTAATTATCCGGGCAATTGATGATTCAAAAGTTGAAAAAGCAAAAGAGCTTGAGGGAAAGTTCGAAGAAGGATTTGCTATAATGTTCTCAAATCAGGATTCATTTGATCTTGCGTTAGAATTGATAAAGAAAAAAGTTCCTGCTCGTGCTAAACCCGGACAAGAAGCACCAGAAGATATTGTTGTTCCTGCTGGACCAACGGATTTACCACCAGGCCCAGCAATTTCAGAACTTGGAGCGTTAGGAATTATGGTTCAAATTGATAAAGGAAAAATTTCGATTAAAGAACCAAAAGTAATTGTTAAAGCAGGAAATAAAATTTCTCAGGCAGCCGCAGATGTAATGTCAAAGCTCGATATAAAACCATTCACAATCGGAGTTACGCCGTTAGCAGCTTATGATTCCAGCGAGAATAAAGTTTACTTAGCTATAAACATAAACCCAGAGGAAGCATTGGAAAAATTGAAGACTGCTTATGGAAAATCACTTCCGTTTGCCGTCGCTATTGGATATACTACCTCGGACACAATTAAGTTTATACTTTCAAAAGCTCAGGCACATGCAAATAAGTTGAACAGGATAATGACTGGAGAACCAGAACCTGTTGCAGTTGAGCAGAAATCAGAGTCACACGAGATTAAAAAGGAGGAACACAAGGCACCAACAACTGATGCTTTGGCTGGTTTTTTTTAAAATGAAAAATACAAATAATCAAATTCCTCAAGTAAACATTGTATCGCCCTCGGCGAGCAAAGATTTAAGTAAATCATTTGGGGGAGGAAACTAAAAAGGCTGAAATCTCAGATTTCGCCAGTGCATTTTTTGCACAGAATTAAACATCAAAAAACACAATGGAAAACATATACGCAGCTTTGTTATTACACAAGGCAGGAAAAGAAGTTAACGAACACAACATCAAAATTGTTGTTACGGCTGCAGGAGCTCACGCAGACGAGGGAAAGATAAAATCTCTTGTTGCAAGCTTGAAAGGTGTTGACATAGACAAAGAACTTGCATCTGCAAGTCTAGTTGCTGCACCAGCAAGTGGAACTCCGAAAGCGGAAGCAAAAGCTGAAGCGCCAAAAGAAGAAAAGAAGGCAGCTGCAGCTGAAGGTTTGTCTGCTCTGTTTGGTTAAAGTAATTTTTATTTTGTAATTTATACTTTACTAAATAGAACGATTTTTCAAATCGTTCACGGGGAGAAATTTGAGATTTCAAATTTCCCCAATCAGACAAACCCAATTTTTCTAGATGGAAGTTTGATAGACATCATTAGAAATTTTGAGAGATAATTTTATCCTCACATTTAAGCTATCTGCCCACATTGAATAAGCATTCCAACCCTGAAAACTTTCTAAAATTTTTTCTTGTGAAAGTTTTCCTTCTTTAAACTGCTGGATTTTAAATTTCATTTTTCGAAAATTTCTTTTTCTTAGCAAATTAAAATAATAAAAATTTCTAAAACCAACAAAGTCAATTCCCCTTGACAAATTGAGAATTTTTGATTTGTCTGAATGAAGTTCAAGCATTAACTCGTTTTGCAAGAATTCTTCAATTTGTTTTTTCCAAATTTTTAATTGTTCTTTTGAAGAATGTAAAACCACAAAATCATCAACATAACGAATATAATATTTTGCTCTTAAAATATGTTTTACAAAATAATCCAGTTCATTCAAATAAATATTAGCAAAGAATTGTGAAGTTAAATTTCCTAAAGACATACCAATTTTTCGTTCTACTCGCGACCCCGCTCGAATTTTTACATTTACCTTTGGAGTAATTTCTCGCGAAATCGTTCGCCCCCCCCCCCGAAATGTTCGCAGAATTGTTGAGAATTTGCTTAATTAACCAGATAGTTTCCTCATCACTAATTTTTCGTTTAATTATTTTCAGCAAAATTTCTAAATTAACTTCCTGAAAATAATGTTTTATGTCTGCCTTGAGACAATAACCTTTTATCTGATTGTTGTTAAACCAACCATTTATTTTTCCGTTTTTTGAAACGATTCTTGCAAATTTTTCAAATCTTTTCAGCGCAAACAGATTTCCTTTTCCTTTTCTGTTTGCGCAGGAATCATAAATAAAAGTTTTATCAAAAATTGGTTCAATAACTCTGACTACGGCATGATGAATAAGCCTATCTCTAAATGCCGACTTAGAAATTTTTCTGGTTTTTGGGTCTCGTAAAGTAAAAGTCACTAAGGGTTTTGGTTTGTATGTTTGATTTAGCAATTCTTTCCTTAATTCGAGGAGATTTTTTCGTAAGTTCTCCTCGAATTCAATTACATAAAGTTTCTTTGTTTTTCCTTTCCTTGCTTCTTTCCAAGAATTTGCTAAATTATTCATCGAACAAATTTCTTCATACAGCTTATTGTAAGTTTTCATATTAAATATTGTCTTAGTTGCTAAAGCTATTTCGAAAGCATAACTATTGTTATCGTCATTCCAGTTGTTGCCATTAACATACAACCTATCGTTGTCGATGTTCCTGTTGGAATTCAATGCGGAAAGTTATGTAGCCAATTAATTAAAAGTAAATCACCATCACTTCATATTTCCCTCGATGTGCCTCAAATTGGTAAGCCATCGATAAAACCGGAGTTCTACCAGTACTTAATGTCGCGATTGAATTTCATGATTTTTTCTTTTTTCAAAGAAAAAATACTATTAATCGGCGTGTAGCCCTAGCCAAGAAGGTTTATTTTCTTGAAACTAAGACAAGAATTTTATAAAAATAGAATTTATAATTATTTAGATAATTGACTTATAATAGAATCTGCAAGAGGTCCGAAATTTGCTTTTTCTAATGCTTCTCGAACATCTTCAATAGAGTACAAAATTTTTTGTGTTGGCTTCGCTGAACTTTCTTTTAGCTCGGCACCAAGTGCCTCGCGACTTACCCCGAAAGCATAACCATTGCCACCGTCATCCCAGTCGTAGCCATCAAGATACAACCTATCGCCGTCGACGATGCTCCCGCTGGAATACAACGCGGAACCACGAACTATTTCTTTATCAACTGAATTAAAAACATTTAGAACTGGATCAAATTTATATTGCGAAGCAACTTGTTCAATTTTGTCTGCTCTTTCTTCTCCATATCTTGCGATGTTGTAATCATTTTTTCCGAATCCTTTTTTTGGAAGTTCTCCTGTTTTAAATCCGAATGGAACAAATTTTACTAAAGGGTCATTTGATTGAAGCCGTTTTATCAAAGAATTTTTATCCATAATTGTTCTTCCTTTAATAATTGAAGGATTAGATTCAACAATAACTCCATTGTGAACTTCTTCGCCATCTCTTTTGGGTAGATATAAGTTTCCAGTAAATTCTCTTAAAAATAAATCTTCCAAAATTTTAATTATTTCTGCGGAATATTTTTCATTTTTGTCTTGAAATGCATCATAAACTAAATCAGCAACATCTTCTGAATTTGGTCTTTTCAAACCAGCTCCATCTATTGCAGAAACCAATTGAGCAAGATTTCCGTAAAAAGCAGGATGTAGAAATTGCTTTCCATTTCCAATTTCAAGATAATTTCTTTTGTTTTCAGTTAAGTATTTCATAAGTAGTTTCAGAAAAAATAACTATTTAAATCTTTCGCTTCTGTTACTTTTATGAAAGAGTAACGTAACTAATCACAACAGCCCCCATCCTTTTTAGAGAAGTTTAAACAATTTCAGAACAATAAATAAATTATTAAAACTTCTCAGAAATAGAAATTTTACAAATTTCCATAAACAAAGATTTATAACTCTTTGAAAATTTTTTAACGGATTCTAAATAATGAATTGCAAAGATGTGGAACCTATACAAAAATGAAAAGTTTCTTGAGCCGTTGAAGTTCTCGAATGGAAAAACGCAGGAAGACGTCGTCAATGAAGTTGTTAAAGAGATAAAAAATGGGGCAAAAGTAATTTTCATTCATGGCGTTTGTGGAACTGGAAAATCGGCGATTGCTTTGAACATCGCAAAAGAACTCGGAAAAACTTCAATTGTTGTTCCAGGAAAAAATTTGCAGAGCCAGTATAAAAAAGATTACGAGAATGAAAAATATCTTTTGAAAGAAGGAAAGGAAAAATTAAAGATAAGCGTTTTGACTGGAAGAAAAAATCATCGATGCCGATTTCTTGAAGAAAATAAAAATGCAATACCTATTTTTACTAAAGAGATTAATTTAAAATTGAATGAACTTTTTGAGAAAAAAAGAGGAAAGATGGACGACGATTTTGGAAATGATGGTTCGGCAGATAATCTTTCACTTCCATGCAAAATTGAAATAAAAGAAAAAAATTGGAACAAAATAAAAGAATATTTGAAACAAAACAATAGGGTAAATTGGAAAGATTTTGATGAAATAAAAGACGTTAAACGAGCCTCGATTGCGCCAGTTTGCCCGTATTGGAGTCCGATTTTGCCGTCGAAGTATGAACTTAAAATTTTTGAGGCACAAAATAAAAAAGAGTATATGGGTTTAAGTGGAAAAAAATTTTTTGTTTACAAAGGAAAACCGGGATGTAAATTTTACGAACAATATGACTCTTATATAAACTCGGACGTTATGGTTTTTAACGCAGCTAAATACAAACTTGAAGTGGCATTAGACAGAAAACCATTAACTGAAGTTGAAATTATCGACGAGTGTGATGAATTTTTGGATAGTTTTGCAAATCAAAAAAATATTAATTTGGACAGACTAACAAACTCTTTGATAAATGGGATTGGAGTTAGCGATGAGTTAGATTCGAAAATAAGCGAAGTTGGAGAGATAATTAAACAAATTAAATTAAACAAAAAAACTAATGATTTAGCGATTTCAAGAAAAGTCGTTCCATTGAAGGAAACGGGAATGTATGACTTGGTTCATATGCTGGTAAAAAATTCAGATTTCGTTTATGAACTTGAAGACGAAAGTTATCTTGTGGAAGTTATGGAAGGAGTTTTGAATTTTGAAAATTCCCTCGACGAAACTTATGTTAGTTTTGAAAAAAAAGAAAACACAATTATTGCGAGCCTAATAACGACTAATCTTGAGAAAAAATTTGCAGAACTTCTTAGAAAAAATAAAGTGCTGGTTTTAATGTCTGGGACGGTTCATTCAGAAAGTGTGTTGAAAAATATTTTTGGAATAAATGATTACAAAAGAGTCGAAGCGGAAACAATTCAGCAAGGAAATATTGATATCTTGAAAACTGGTTTTGAGATGGATTGTAAGTATAGCAATTTTTCAAGCGGAAAATTTAGCCGAGAGGATTATTTAATTGCGTTGGACAAATGCGTTGAAAAATCAAAACAGCCGACGCTGGTTCATGTAAATGCGTTTCAGGATTTGCCGAGCGAAGAAGAATTAATTCAGTTTAATCTAAAAAATCTGATAAGCCGAGAAAAACTTTCTGAAATGCAAATTAATGATTCCGATGGAGAACTGATTGGAAATTTTAAAAATAAGAAAGTTGATGTTCTTTTTTCAACGAGATGCGCAAGAGGAGTGGATTTTCCGGGAGATGAATGTAATAGTATTGTTTTTACAAAATATCCAAATCCAAATGTTCAGGACCCATTCTGGAAAGTTTTGATGGAAACAAAAGCAAATTATTATTGGGATTTTTACCGAGACAAAGCCCATCGAGAATTGCTTCAAAAAATTTATCGTGGATTAAGATTCAAGAATGACCATATTTATTTATTGAGTCCTGACGAACGGGTGCTGAATGAGTTTGGGAAATAAAAAAAGAAAATGAAAAATTAATTTTAACTATCTCTTCATACCAATAGTTACTTTTCCCTGACTTCCAGATATCGCCTCAATCCATAATTTAAAACCTGCAACAGTATATACTTGTCCAATTCTCATTGCAGGGGAAATAGATCCATCCAATTGAATTTTTAGTTTATTATCTAAACTTATGTAATCTATACTCATACTATGGAAATTTCCAAGAAAAGGAAAAGTTTTTGTTTCTCCATTAAGTAATGGAACCCTTATTTGTGTTAGTGGAAGAAGCAAAGTATCAACTTCAGCTTTTGTATAAACAGAATAACTCCCAGTAGGAACATTATTCAATTTTATCACATTTCCAGTCATTCCTCCACTAAGAATAACTGCAATAGCAACGACAGAAAGTATCAAAGCAATAACTGCTACAATTCCAACCCAACTATTTTTTTCAACCATTTTTTTTCACCCCCTTCTATTTGTATACAATCAAGAGAAACATCTCTTAAAAGAATCAAGCAATTCCTGTTTTTAAATATTTGGTAACTCAAAAGGTAACCTCGTAATAAAAGATATGGTAACTTTTAATTTTTATGGAAGTTAATCCTAAACTAATAAGTTTTACAGCGAGCAGTAAAAGAAGAATTGAGATATTGTCCAAGTTTAAAGATAAACAATTAAGTCAGCCAGAAATAAAAAAAGAAACTAAAATGTACAAATCGCATATTTCCAGAACTCTAAAAGAATTAAGTGAAAATAAATTG
>JAGVXJ010000072.1:14460-16600 GCA_018303895.1 Candidatus Pacearchaeota archaeon | reverse complement strand
TAACCTGCTTTGTCCCCCTTTTATCATCGCCTAACATATGCGCGCTGTTAAACTCTTTTACCCTACGGAGTTGGGTAAAATTTTGTCTGAAAAGTAATTTCAGGGGCTTTCGTCTCAATTAAGTTCGGAGAACAATAAAGAGATAATATCAGAGGGCAGTTTTCAGTAAAAAATAGAAATATTTATATATCAGTTCTTATATATAGTTATATAATATGGCAGAAACGTCAGTTTTGCATAGCCCGACATTGGAATCTGTAATTATGGTAGAAAAAACTATACAAAAATACAGCCAAGAATGCGGTAAATACCAGCTTTGGAAAAGATTACCTAAAAAAATGATGTACCAAACATTCCAAACGATATTGGATTATTTGGAGAATTCTGGAAAAATAATTATTGACAAGGATGGCTGTGTTATTTGGACATACAATCCAGAAATGATAAGAAAGCTAATTTCTCAAGGAGCCAAATTGAGATGAACAATAAGCCCATCTACGTTACTTTTGGAGAAAAGAAAATTGAGAATGAGTTTGAAATTCTGAAAGAAGGCAAATTTGAAGATAAGCAGTTATATGAGTTTATTGAAAGGGCAATAAAAGACTTGAAGTCAAATACTACTTGTGGGACAAAAATCCCTAAGAAGTTGTGGCCGAAAGAATATATTAAGAAATTTGGAATAACCAATTTATGGAAATATAATATGCCTAATGCTTGGAGACTGATTTATACAATCCAAACAAATGAAGTTATGATTCTGAATGTTATTCTTGAATGGTTTACTCATAAGGAGTATGAAAGAAGGTTCAAGTATTGAATTTATGATTGAACTTTGAAAGATCTAACTTTTTAAGCTATCATAGAATCTAGCGGCCTTTGCCAAATCGACAAAAGGAACTTCTAATTTTAGTTGTCGAAGTTCTCGTCTTCCTTGTGGTTCATAATCCATAACAGAATGTGGAGGCTCGACCAAGCATATTACTTTGTAAGGACTTTTTGAGATAACTCTGAAAACAGGTGGTACTCTTGAAAAAGTTAATTCTCGCACAGGAATATCTACAGATGCAGAAATAATATGATACTCACTTGCTCCAAGAAGTCCTCTCATCTCATCTGATAAAGTTACAAAGTCCCCGAAAGTATTTACACTGTCTAATTCAAATTGAGGTCCAAACTGTTCCTTTAATTTAGTGGCACCATAATGTTGAGTTAAAAATTCAGCAATATTTGCTTTGTTCCTGACCCCTTCCGATAAATCTATTCTTGGCCTAACTCCTGGCTTATCCTCAAAAGTTCTGTAAAACATAATATAAGCAGGCTTTTCTCCAGCTACCGTCATTTCTGAATGACCAGCATAAACCTTTTTGGGTTGAAGAACGTCTGCACTTAATATTTCCCTTACATCTTCTGCATACATAATAGTTCCATCTTGAGTCCTGATATGTGCTTCCACAGGGGTACTTGGCCCAAGAAGTTCTTTTAATCTTGTACCAATATTAGGAACATCAACAAGAACGGGATTTGTGTAGTTTCTTTCTTTAAGTTCCATACCAACAGAATCACCATCAAAAGAAACCTCGAATTTTTGCCCGTCTAATTGAATTGTAAAATTAGGAGAACCTTCAACTCTAACACCTTTAGCAGACAATCTTCCTTCTAAATTTGTATAGTCTGCAACTCCTTTAGCTGCAGCTTCTACTAGCTCTAGAGTATTACTCATACTCTTGGGAAGTAGTAAATAGTTTAAAAACATTGTGTTTTTCTGATTTTTTGACTTTTCCCTCGCTGATTAGTTTTTTTATTTCGGGAACCCTTTTTTTTATTTCTTCAATTAGATAAATTATTGTTTCGCAAATCAACTTTTGTCCTTCTTCTGGCCAGAGTTTTGCATGATTTGAGTAAAGACATCGCCCCCCACACAAACCAAGATAAGAACACTCAGTACAATGTGAAACAACATCCACTTTTTTTAATTCTGATATTTTTGAATTTAAATTTCCAGCATAAAAATTTGTTATGTTGTTCATTATCGGGCAGGCGGCTATTTTTCCGTCGGTGGTTATTGCATATCCCTCGTAACCCGCACCACAACGAAGTTTTGTTTTTGTTCCGTTTAGTAAATCATTAAAAATTCCTAGGA
>JAGVXJ010000072.1:0-14423 GCA_018303895.1 Candidatus Pacearchaeota archaeon | reverse complement strand
CTAGGAAGGGATAGATTTTCAAAACTTTTCCTGATTTCATTTCTTCAATCCAAAAATCTAGAAGTTTTGAAATTGATTGGTTATACTTTTTTACAAAGTTAGAAAATTCTTTTTTGCTGAAATCATTTTTGTAAAAACCAGCGTCGATTTGCCAATGAACAGAATCAAAAATTCCTAAAGAGAATAGAAACTTAACTTGTTCAAAAATATCTGAAACATCGGGTGTATTTTTTACCAATGGACTCAAAGTCATCCGTGCGACAATTTCACCTTTGAAACCATTTTTTCTGATTAATTTTAAATTTTTCATAACCAAATTATAAGTTCCTTTTCCCCGATTAAAATCTGTTCTTTGTTCGTCTCCGTCGATAGAAACAAGAATTTTTGAAAATTTATTCATATACTCTTTTGGCATTTTGTCCAGAAGTTTTCCGTTTGTTTGCATGCAAAATTTAATCTTCTTTTTTTCAAACAAGGCTATTGTCTGTTTTATTTTTTCAAGTTGCAAAAGCGGTTCTCCGCCGTAGAAAATAATTACTGGGTTTTTGTCTTGAAGAATAAATTTTTTTAGTTTGTTCAAATCAACTGAAAAATCCCGAGGCGCAGAAAAATCGAATTTAAACTTTTTTTCTAAACCGTTCTCAAACTCTTGCATTGATTTTTCATAGCAATATTTGCATTGAGAATTGCAAACTTCGGTCATAAGTAAGTGCCAAAACATGGTGGATTAAAAGAAAAAATAAGAGTATAAAAAATTAGTGGAATCCAAAGTTATAAGAAATCAAGAGATAATTTTTTATCTCTTATTATCCTCGAATAAATTCTGCGGGTGCTCGCCGACGCAGTCGCTTCGCATAAATAAGAGTATAAAAAATTAGCGATATGTTAAAAAACCCGTTAAAAATTAGATTTAAATGTCAAGTATAGAAAGGATTATTTTTATTGATGAAAGACATCTCGAATCTCTGTTAAGGTCAGGAATTGAGACTTATCCTCGCGAAACATTAGGCACAGTTTTCGGAACTTTAAAAAAAGAAAAGAATAGTTTTATTTGGGAAGTAAGTGCGGTTCATCCAATTCAGTTGGCTACAAGAAAAGAAGATGAGGTCAAAGCTTATGAGAACATAGTTAATGAAGATTGGTCTATGATTAATCCGCATATTGGAAATTATCATTCCCATAATTATGATTTTAATAATCAAGATAGATTAACCCGGGGGATTAGTAAAGAAGATAAAGAAGCACATTCTGAAAATAGCGAAGAAATAGAATTGATAATTAATTTATACAAAATTCCAAAAAGATTTAGATTAACCAACAATCCGCAGGTAATCTCTGGCAATCTTCCCCTTGAAAATATTGGATACTATCGATTTGATATCATTGGTTATAGCTGGATTAACAAAAGAATTCTTAGAACAAAAATGCAAACTACAAAAAGATTCTATCAAAAAGTTAAGGAGTTAAATTATTAAAATTCCCCGCGATAATTTTCATTGCCCGAAAAATTCATGCCTTTGTTTTTTCCGTTTGAAGCAATAACATCGTCAATTCTGAGAATCATCGTTGCAACTTCGGTTGAGGAAAGTATTGCCTGACTTTTTATTTTAAGTGGTTCAATGATTTTTGCTTCAATAACATTTTCTATTTTGTTTGTGAACAAATTCAAACCAGCATTGACTTCTCCAGCGTCGTGCCTTGCTTTAATTTCAGTAATTATATCAATTGGGTCTAGCCCGGCATTTTCAGCAAGAGTTGAAGGAATAAATTCCAGTGCTGAAGCAAATTCTTCCACAGCTAATCTTTCTCTTCCAGAAAGCGACTGACCAAATTGCCTTAATCGTCGAGATAGTTCAATTTCAACAGCTCCACCACCAGCGACAACTAAACCGGTTTTTAATGCAGACATTACAACTCCAAGCCCATCTTTTATTGCCCTCTCAATTTCATCAATTAAATGATCACTACTTCCTCGAATTAAAATTGTCAGTGCTTTTGGATTCAAACATCCTCGAATATAAGTCATAACTCCGCCGTCGCCTGATGAAATTTCTTCCACAAGCTGTGCTTTTCCAAGTTCGTTTGCAGTAAGTTCACCAAGACTTCCAACGATTTTACCACCGGTAGCTTTTGAAATTTTTTCTAAATCAGAACGCGCAACTCGTCGACAAACATAAATTTTTTCTTTGGCAAAAAGATATTGTGCAAAATCGTCGACGCCTTTCTGACAAAAAACTACATTAGCACTCGACGCTTTAATTTTTGAAACAATTAATTTTATCGCCCTTTCTTCCTGATCTAAAAAATTCTGTAATTGTTCTGGGGAGGAAATAGAAATTTTTGTGTCAATCTCGGGATTTTTTATTTCAAGAGGAAAATCTACCAAAGCTATTCGTGCATCCTGAACTGAAGATGGCATGTCTTGTGAAACTTTTTCTTTATCTAAAACTATTCCTGAAATTAATTCAGTATTCTCGACGCCGTTGCCCTTTGCCTTTTCAATTTTTATATCATTCAAATCATATTTTTTATCATTCTCAATCTGCTTAACTGCCCTTACCACAATTCCGGCGAGTTTTTCTTTCGAACTCTCGGCGCTCTTCCCAGTCATGGCAGTCATGGCAAGCTGATTCAACAATTCTTCGTCGTAAGGTGTGATTTTCAAAGCAATCTGATTCAGAAAAAACTGGCATTTTTCTGCCGCGAGTTGATAACCTTTTGTTATTGCCGTTGGATGTATTTTTTTGTCTAATAATTTTTCTGCGTTTTCCAATAATTTTCCGGCGAGCATAGCAACAGTTGTAGTCCCGTCGCCAACTTCTGAATCCTGCGTCTTTGCAATGTCAACAATCATTTTTGCTGCGGGATGTTCTATCTGCATCTCTTCAAGTATTGTTACTCCATCGTTGGTGATAATTATATCGCCCGTCGGTGAAACAAGCATTTTGTCCATTCCCTTTGGCCCGAGAGTTGTCTTCACAATTTCAGCAACCATTCGAGCAGCTAGAATATTATTTCTTTGAGCATCTTTCCCAAGAAGTCTTTGCACATCGTCAGGAATAAGGTTAGGATTTTTGTCGGGCATAGTAATCAGTCCAAAATTAAGGTTTTTCTTAATTATTTAAAGATTGTTGTGCTTGTTTAAATTAAATCTGGTGGAGGAAGAATCAGAAATTTTTTCTCGTCGTTAAGAGGAGAAGAATAAATTAATGAGTTAATTTTTTTGAAAGGGATGTCTGCTTTTTCCAGTTCACGTATTAATCCCGCAAGACATCCAGCAGAATCTCCAAAGAGACCCTTGAAGATATATCCTCCAAGAACGCTGACTGGCTTTTCAACTCTTAATGATTCAATAAAGTTAGTCATGTCCGAAAAATTTAAATCACGCAAAAAAGACGAAGCGGAATTTGTTCTCATAAAAAACCTGTCAGTAGAATGATTTAGAGAAAGAAAATGCTTTTCTGTTTCGTCGAGGGAGTTGTATGCTTCCAAAGTTAGAATTGGTCCGGAATAGGTGAATAGAAATTCATTTATTCGGTTAAAGTAATCTATTTTTGAATCTATAAAAACTCGTTTACCTTTTTTGTCTTGTCGGTAAAAGGGATGCATTGCCACGGCTAACCCTTGATTCTCTTTTGAATACTTCTCCAGATTAGGTGGGTTCCCATCAAGTGAATAAATTCCTTTGAGTATTTCTTTCATTTTTTTACTCCCGAAAGATAGTTTATAATTTTTTTGTTCAACTCCGTAATGTCAAGGAATGTTTTTAATAAACCAGAGGTTGAGATATTCATGAAACGAGTTTTAGTTGGTGATGTTATGACTCGAGAACCGGTTTCTATTAAACCTAACAGCTCTCTTTTGGAATGTGTGAAACTTATGGTTAAGAAAAGGGTTGGAAGTCTGATTCTCTCGGAAAATAAAAAACTTTTAGGTTTTATATCAAATAGAGACATTCTTTGGGCTCTGACAAAAAAGTCGCAGAATGATTTGAGCAAAATAAAAGCAAGTGACGTTTCCCCGAAAAAAATTATTACGATAAGTCCTAAAGCGACGATAGAAGAAGCAATTCAGAAAATGAAGAGAACAAAATTCGGAAGACTTCCAGTTGTTATGGGGGATAATCTTGTTGGAATGATAACGACAAAAGACATTTTAAATTTTAATCCTGAACTTTATCCGGAACTTGACGAGTTGGAAAACATAAGAGAAGAATCAGAAAAATTGAAACGGCTGAAAAGATTTAATGAAGATGGATTTGCTGGCGACGACGAAGGAACTTGTGAAGAATGCGGAAATTACAATCGGCTTTTGGTTACAAATGGAATGAATGTCTGCGAAAGTTGCAAGGATTTGATTAAGGAAGAATAATTTTTGTTCTAGTTAAATATTTAAACGCGAAAACCTTTTCCAATTAAAGAAACAATTGTTTCGGAAATTTAACATGGTAGAAAAAGAAGAGGTATACAAAAGTCGGGTTAAGTACAAAGGAGTATTTTCATTTAATGATTTTTATAATTTTTGTTATAGCTGGTTTGCCGACGAGGAAGGGTATTTATTGATTGAAGAAAAGTATGTCGAGAAAATGTCGGGAGATTCAAAGTTGGTTGAGATTGAATGGGTTGCAAATAAAAAAATAACTGACTACTTTAAGTTCCAAATTAAAATTAAATTCAGAATTACCGATATGGTTAAAGCGGAAATTGTAGATTCTAAAGGAAATAAAGTAGCGACGAATAAAGGGGCGATTGATATGGCAGTTAAAGGTTTGTTATTGAGAGATTATGAGGGAAAATTTGAATCAACAGCGACGAGAAAATTCATTCGTGGAGTTTATGAAAAGTGGGTTATTACGGCAAGAGTTGATGAAATGCAGACTAAGTTGATTAAAGCATGTGAGGAATATATTACTCAAGCAAAAGGATTTTTAGATTTAGAGGGTAAAAAATAAAGATGAAAAGATTAATCCTTGTTTTAGGATTTATTTTTTTAATGAGTTTCGTTTTTGCTTCGGCACCACCACCGTCGCCAAATTGTGAAATAATTGGGAAAGTTATTAATGTTTCTTGTGATTACTGCGAACCGAGTATGTTAACTGTTGAACCAAAATATAATTTTCTTATTTTAATAAATAAAGTTTCTTATATCAATGGAAGTTTAGAATATTCAACTTGTGAGGAGTCTTTTGTTGAAGGAGAATCACAAAGATTTTATGATGATACTCCTAATTTTGCAGTGGACGATAAAGTTAGATTAACTTCCAGACGTCAACCTTACTTGGAGGAAAGCCCAATTTATAGTTTTGAATTAATAGAAAATTATTGCGAAACAGATTTTGATTGTGGAAAAGATCCCGATAAAGATTATAAATGCGGGGAAATTCCTGAATGTAACAATAATGAATGTCATACGTTACTTGCAAGATGTCCAAGACCGAACGTGTTTCAGAAAATAATCAACTGGTTGAAAAATATTTTTTAATTTTCTCGACGACAATTTTCTAAATTTGTTGTGAAATTTTGGAATTAAGATGAAAAGTGCAAAATTCTCTAAAGATAAATTTGTAAAAACTAATCTTCCACGAAGATTCCAAACTTCTCATGAAGAGAATTTGCAAAATTCTCTAAAGAGAAATGTTTAAATACAAATTATTTTTCTTATTAACATGATAAAAAGAGTTTTGGTTCTTATGATGGTATTACTTGCTACTTCGATGATGCTTGTTAGTGCCGAGAGTTTGGAAGTTAAACAAATTGATTTTGACCAAGTTATGATTTCTGGAATGAATCAGCCAGCAATATTTAATCTGGAAATGAAAAATAATGGTGTAGCAGAAAGTTTCAAATTTTTCAATCTTATTGGTTTTCCAATTGAACCAATAGAATATGTTGATATCGCTTCAGGCGAGACAAAACAAGTTGAAGTTAAAGTTTTTCCAAGGGCAAGTTTGAATTACCGAGGGTATTACTCACTTGATTATACTATAAAGGATTCTAAAGATTTACAAAAATATGCAGGTAGTTTTAAATTTAAGATGGTTGATTTGGAAGACGCAGTTGATGTTGGCGCTCAGCAAATAGACCCTCAATCTCAAACTATGGTTATTTATATCAGGAACAGAGAAAATTTTAATTTTAGTGAAATGAAAGTTAGATTTAGTTCTCCTTTTTTTGAGAGAGAAGAAACTTTAACTCTCGATCCTATGGAGAAAAAAACTTTTTCAATTCAATTAGATAAAGAACAATTCAAACATCTTACTGCTGGTTTTTACACTTTAACCGCAAAGGTTGAAATTGGCGGGCAAAAAGCTTATGTTGAAGGCACGATAAATTTCTTAGAAAAAGATATTGTTACATCAATTCAGAAAGATGAGGGTTTCATAATAAATACTAAAGTTATGAGAAAGTCAAACCAAGGAAATGTTGTTGCAAGTACTCAAACAGTAATTCAGAAAAATATAGTTTCAAGACTTTTCACGACGATAAGCCCACAGCCAGATGTTGTTGAAAGAAAAGGATTTGATGTTTTTTACACTTGGAACAGAGAGCTTCAACCAGGAGAAAATTTAGATATTGAAGTCAAGACTAATTGGCTTTTCCCCTTCATTGCTGCTTTGTTTATTTTAGCAATTGCGACTCTTGCAAGAATTTATACTAAAACGCATGTTGATGTTAGAAAGAGTGTTTCATTTGTCAAAGCTAAAGGTGGAGAGTTCGCACTTAAAGTTACTATGACTGTGAAAGCAAAAGAATATGTTGAGAAAATTAGTATTATAGACAAGCTTCCTCCTCTCGCAAAAATGTATGAGAAATTTGGCGGAGAACAACCAGTAAGAGTTAATGAAAAAGCTGGAAGAGTTGAATGGATGTTTGACAAAATGCATTCAAATGAAACAAAAACTTTAAGTTATATAATTTATTCTAAAGTCGGAATTTTGGGTAAGTTTGTATTGCCTGCAGCGACGGTAGTTTATGAAAGAAAAGGCGAGATAAAAGAAGCTCATTCAAATAAAGCTTTCTTTATGTCGGAGCAAAGTTCGAAACAAAATTAACTTTGCACCGAATGCTCGCCAACATTGTTGCTTCGCAAAGAGCAAAGTTCGAAGAATTAAGGAACTTTGCACCATATTCTCGTCCACGCAGTGACTTCGAATAGAGCAGTCTGGAAGAAGAGATTAGTTATTTTAGCCAATCGGGAAAAATAAAATTTAAATAAGTTCTACATGATTTTTCGTCTCGAAGAAACCCATTATTTTTTGCTAATCTTTCAAAATATTCGTTATAATCTTTGACATAAATTTCATTACAATTATATTCTACTCCACTCCAACGACCGTATATATTGTCGTTATTTTCCCAAAGAAATACTTTAGGAACATCAGGGAATACTTCTTCAGACATAAAATCTTCACGACTTTCAAGAAGATATAGCCAGACAGATTCTTCTCCCCTAATTTTGTGGTATAAAAGTCGATGTCTTCCGTCGAGGTGAAGATACTTTCCGTTATATTCTCTTACTGGAACCGGAAGAATATCCAGACCTCTTTCTGCAAACCTGAAAATGTCTAACAATTGACTATTATTAAATCCGTCTTCGCCTGGTAAAATTTCTGAAAACGAGGCTTGTATTATTTGTCCCATTATTTTTGAGATAAATGGGGATATTTAAAACTTTTGAAAAAATAATCCCTGCAAAGTTTTGGAGTTTTTGAAAAAATTTGTATTGGATGAGCTATGCTCATCCCTCCACCCATCTCAAACCTTGACTTCTAATTTTTACATTTGCCTTCGGAATTTATCAAAGTCAAAATTTTCGGTCAAACTAGGGCATTTGAAATTAAAAATTTCAAGAAATATTTTTGAATTTAACCTGTTCAATTCTTGAGACAGATTTCACTTCGTTCAATCTGTGAAATCCCTCCACCCAGAGTCGAACTGGGCATCTTCCGGGTTCTGCTGAAGAAAGTTTGTTTGTTCAAACTTTCGCCACGAGAAGTTCTGTGAACTTCCCGAAACAATAAACTCTAGCGAGTTTATTCTTATCGTGCTTCATTTTATTTCCAGTGGAAAATCTGCACTAGCAATTTGCTACAGCCAGACGCTCTACCGATGAGCTATGGAGGGGTTCCAATTATAAATCGTAGGTTTATAATTTTCCGTAGCTCTTTTACTTTGAAAAAGGTAGAATAGTTTTTTCTACCTTTGTAGTTCCAATCTTCACAGAGGAAGTTGGGACCGAACCTGTGAGAGTCTCTTTTTGTCTAAAAAAGAAACCCATGAGCTATGGATGGTTTACTAAAAGAAAAGAAGTTTGTTTTTAAAATCTTCGTTGTGCTAATTAACGGATAAGCTAAACATCCAACAATCTCGTTGCCTTATCTCTTGATGAAACAAAAACATTCACATCAAGGTCTCTTCGTTCTTTTAATAAATTAGTAAAAGTAGTCTTAGCTTTTACGGGAGTGTTATTTTGTTCACTTAAATGTGAGAGCGCGATGTTTTTTAATTTTTTGTTAGAATATTCCAAAACAGCGAGGGCAGAATTTAAATTTGAAATATGCCCTTTATCAGATAAAATTCTTTTCTTTAGAAAAAATGGGTAGGGTCCGTTGGTTAACATTTTTGTGTCATGGTTTGCTTCTAAAATTAAAGAGTCAGACATTTCAATAGTTTCAAGAACGTTTTTGCAGGCAAAACCAATATCTGTAATTACCCCGAGAGTTTTTCCTTTTTCGTGAACTCTTACCGACACTGGATCGGGAGTGTCATGCGACTTTGAAAAAAACTCAACCTCGAGGTTTCCAAATTTCTCTGAAAAATTATTTTTAACGGGAATTAAATTTGAAAAAGAGTAGATTTGTTCGGAGGTTTTTTTAGTTAAGTATACTGGAAGATTAAATTTTTTAGAAAAAACTTCTGCTCCGCGGATGTGGTCTGTATGCTCGTGAGTTATGAAAAGAGCGCTTATCGATTCAGGTTTTTTGTCTATGCTTTCTAACAAATTAAGAATTGAACTACAACTAATTCCTGCGTCGATTAAAATTGATTTTCCGTCGGAATCTTCTAAAAAGAAACAATTTCCTGAACTACCCGACGATAAACATGAAAATTTCATTTTTGCATCACTAATAAAGAAAAATGCTATTTAAAATGATTTGAAAATGAAAGATTTAAGTGAAAGGTTTTGTTTAGTATAATATGAAACACAATGGAAGAATTATCTTTAAATATTAGGGAATTCTGGGAATTACATGGCAACTTATTCGCACTCACGCGTTTCTTGTTTTGAAAACTGCCCTCATCAATATAAGCTAAGATATATCAATAAAGTTGAGCCAGAAATTTCAGAAACAATCGAGCTTTTTATGGGTAAAAGAGTTCATGAAACTTTAGAGAAATTATACAAAGATAAAAAGTTTAAGAAATTAGTTTCTAAGGCGACTTTACTAAAATTTTATAATGATAATTGGGAAAAAGAATATTCCGACGACATTTTGGTTGTTAAGGAAAATTTAACTGCTGAAAATTATCGCAAGATGGGAAAGAAATTTATTGAAGATTATTATGATAAATACAAACCATTTGACCAATTAACTATTTTGAGTTTGGAAACACAAGACAGAATGACTCTGAAAGACGGAAGCCAATGGCATGTTAGAATTGATAAATTTGCATGCGACGATAAAGGAAATTATTTTGTTTGCGATTATAAAACAAATGCGTCAATGAAAGACCAAGAAGAAGCTGATTCTGACAGGCAACTTGCAATGTATTCTATTTGGGTTAAAGATAAATTCAAAGATGTTAAGTCAGTTAAGTTGGTCTGGCACATGTTAGCTTTCAATAAAGAAGCAATTTCAGAAAGAAGTGAAGAACAATTGAAAAAATTAGAGGACGAAACAATTGCTTTAATTAGAAAAATTGAAACAGCGACGAAAGAAAATAATTTCCCGACGAGAATTACTGCTTTATGTAGTTATTGTGGATTTAAATCGCAATGTCCTTCTTTCAAGCATGAATTAGTTATTGAAGCAAAAGAAGAAGTTAAGGATTTCAAAAAAGACGACGGAGTAAAATTAGTTGACGAATTTTCTGAATTAAAGACGAGAAAAAAAGAACTTGAAGAAAAGGAAGAAAAATTAAGAGACGATTTAATTGCATTTTCTAAAAAACTCGGGGTTGATATTGTTTATGGTAGCAATATGAAATGTTCTGTTAAAGAATTTGATAAAATTGTTTTACCTGAAGACAGCGACGAGAAAGAGAAACTTATGAGTTTAATAAAACAAAAAGGATTATGGGAAGAATTTTCAATGTTGTGTTATCCTAAATTAAGCAGTAAAATAATTAAGGGGGATGTCGATAAGGAAATAAAAAATAAAATTAGTATTGAAAAAGATTTCAGATTAAGTTTAAGTAAACGAAAAGATGTTGAAGAGGAGTAAATTTTAATACAGGATAATCTTAGTTAAAAAATGGAAGAACAATATCAAGGACAACCTGAAAGAAAGGCAAGACACAAACTCATTAATCCCAAATTAATAAGTGCTGGATGGGAAATTCAGAGTTATAGTAATGCAAATGTGCGTTCTTCAAAAGGGGTCGCTGTTGAATTTTTTAAGATTGGAAAAGAAGAAGCCGATTATGTTCTATTTATTAACGGAACTGCTGTTGGAATAATTGAAGCAAAAAAAGAAGGAGTCACTCTTATTGGAAAAGAATTTCAATCAAATAGATATGCAAAAGAATTTCCAGAAAATTTTAGACACATAGACCTTCCCTTACCTTTTGTTTATGAAAGTAACGGACATGAAATAAGATTTACCAATTTATGGGACCCAAAACCTCGAAGTCGACTTATATTCAATTTTTACAGACCCGAAACTTTTGAAGAGTGGATAAAACATCCCAAAGACACTTTAAGAAATCGATTAACAAAAATTCCCCCTGTTGAAAATAAAAAATTAAGAAAAGTTCAGGAAGAAGCGATAAATAATGTTTTAAGTTCTCTTGCAAAAGACAAACCAAAAGCATTAGTTCAAATGGCTACTGGTTCAGGTAAAACTTTAATGGCAGTTAATTTATGTAATGAATTAATCGACCATGCAAAAGCAAAAAGAATTCTTTTTCTCGTTGATAGAAAAAATTTAGGGAAACAAACTTTACAGGAATTTCAGAATTTTGAAGTCCCTCGAGATGGAAGGAAATTTACCGAGTTACATATTGTTAATCGATTAACATCTAATAAATTTAAAGATTCAGATAAAGTCTGCATAGCAACAATTCAAAGAGTTTATTCGATGTTAGTTGGAAAAGAACTTGATGAATCTGAGGAAGATAAATCTGCTTTTGATAGTGCAATGCCAATAAAACCCGTAGAAGCAAAATATAACTCTAAAGTGCCGATTGAAGCTTTTGATTTTATTATTGTTGATGAATGTCATCGGTCAATTTACAATTTATGGAAACAAGTTTTAGATTATTTTGATGCCCATTTAATTGGTTTAACTGCAACTCCGTCAAAAAGCACGATTGCTTTTTTTAATAGTAATCTAGTTATGGAATATAATCACGAAAAAGCTGTGGCAGACCAAGTAAATGTAGATTTTACTGTTTACAATATTAAATCCAAAATTACTCAGGCAGGTTCTAAAATTAACAAAGGAGAAAATATTAAAAAAAGAGATAGAAGAACAAGAAAAGAAAAATGGGAAATTCTTGAAGATGAAGTCAATTATGATGCTAATGCTCTAGATAGACAAGTTACCTCAAGAGACCAAATAAGAAAAATAATTCGAACATTTAAAGAGAAATTATTTACAGAAATATTTCCTGGAAGAACTCATGTTCCAAAAACTTTAATTTATGCAAAAGATGATAATCACGCGGAAGAAATTGTTCAAATTATTAGAGAAGAGTTTGGAGAAGGGAATGACTTTTGTATAAAAATAACTTATAAAACAGAAGGAAAAGACCCAGAAGATTTGATTAGTCAGTTTAGAAATGAGTATAACCCTCGAATTGCAGTAACCGTCGACATGATTGCAACAGGAACAGATATCAAACCTCTTGAAATTGTTTTTTTTATGAGGGCAGTTAGAAGCAGAAACTATTTTGAGCAAATGAAAGGTAGAGGAGTTAGGGTCATGGATAATCAATCGTTTATTTCAGTAACTCCAGACGCTATCGCAAAAGAAAGATTTGTCATTGTTGATGCAGTAGGAGTTTGTGAGAATGAAGAATTAAGTGATACTTCTCCTCTCGATAAAAATCCATCTATCCCTATCGAAAAAATAATTAAGACATTACAATTTGGGAAGCCAACTTCTGAAATTATTTCTACTCTGGTTAGCAGATTATCTCGTTTGGAAAAGAAACTAACCCAAGACCAAAGAGATGAAATAAAGAAGATAACTAATGGTAAAAGTTTGAAAGATTTCGCACAAGAGTTTATTATATCCATAGACGATGAGAAAGTTTTAGAACAGGCAAAAAAAGAATTTGGAGAAAATCCTACAATCAAGCAAATTGAAGAAGTAACTGAAAAAAGAATTGAAAATATTTTGAAAAACTTTATTGGAAATTCAAAACTTATCGCAAGAATTCCCGAGATAAAAAAAGAAACAGAAATTCTCATTGACGAATCTTCTGTTGATGAAATCGAAGTTGCAGGGTATTCTGAAATTGCAACAAATAAAGCTAAGGAAGTTGTTGGTTCATTTAAAGAATTTATTGAAAAGAACAAAAAAGAATTAACCGCAATTCAAATATTTTACAGCAAAGGAAAAAAATTACATTGGAACGATTTAAAAGAACTTTATGAAAGAATCAGAATTCCCCCCTATTCTTTAACTCCTGCGAAACTTTGGTATGCTTATCATCAATTAAAAAGTGGAAAAGTTAGAGGAAGAGTTTCAGATAAAGAAATTGCAAATTTTATTCAGTTATTAAAATTTGAATTAGGGAAAGCCCAAGAATTAGAACCATATTTAAATACCGTCGATAAGAGATTTGCTGAATGGATGGGGAGACAAAAAGAGCAAGGTGTTCAATTTAGTCAAGAACAATTATTGTGGTTAGAAAGAATAAAAGAACATATTTCAACTTCTATCGAAATTGTGCCTGAAGATTTTGAAACTGCTCCATTTGAACAGATGGGCGGACTTGGAAAAGCAGTAAAAGTATTTGGTCCAAAATTCAAAGAGATTTTAGTTGAGCTGAATGAGAGAGTGGGGGGATGAAATGAGTATAATAGTTTTTAATAATAAAAGAATAAGAAGAAAACTTGTTAATGGAGAGTGGTTTTATTCTGTTGTGGATATAGTTGCTATTTTAACAGAACAAAATGACTTCCAAATGTCAAGAAAATATTGGAATAAATTGGCTGAAAGATTAAGAAAGGAAGGAAGTGAAGTGGTGACATTTTGTCACCGATTGAAATTGCTTGCAGAGGATGGCAAGTTTAGAGAAACAGATTGCGCAAATAAGGAAACTATTTTCAGAATTATTCAGTCAATTCCGTCGAAGAAAGCAGAGCCATTCAAATTGTGGTTAGCAAAAGTTGGAAGCGAAAGAATTGATGAAATAGAAAATCCGGAACTTGCACAAGAAAGAATGAAAGAAATCTATGATAAGAAAGGGTATTCAAAACAATGGATTGATAAAAGATTGAGGGGAATTGCAATAAGACAGAATTTAACAGATGAATGGAAAGAAAGAGGTGTTGAAGGACAAAGCGATTTTGCTATTTTAACTGCCGAAATTTCAAAGGCAAGTTTTGGTATGACTCCAAATGAATATAAAAAATTTAAAGGATTAAAAAATGAAAATCTAAGAGATCATATGACTGACTTGGAATTAATTTTTAATATGCTCGGAGAAGCATCAACTTCTGAAATAGAAAAAGTTCAAAACCCTCAAGAATTTTGTGAACATATTTTAGTTTCAAGAAAGGGCGGAGAAATTGCAAAAAATGCAAGAGAAGAATTAGAACAAGAAACTGGAGAGAGTATTCTTTCTGAAGAAAATTATTTAACAGAAAAAGAAAAAACAGCGAGGGAAAAAAGGAAAAAGAAGATTTTAGTTGAGATGAATGAGAATGTGGGTGGGAGATGAAATAAAAAATCTAATAGGGGTAAATAAAAAATGATACAACAAATTAAGATGGGTGAAATAAAGGAGATTTTAAGAGAAATCTACGAAAAAGGTTTTGAAATTACAAGTATCCTAAAAGAAAATAATAAGGTAACTTTAGACAAAGCAAATGCAGGAGAAATAAGTGTAAATGAATTATTTGCTGATACGAATGTTTTTTATTATTCTCTTTTTGAGAGCTTTTGGAAATTATTTAAACAAGTTAGCGAGAATATAGAAAATCCCTTAGTACAACCATGGATTAGAGTGTTTATCGAACAATCTTGCGAC
>JAGVXJ010000071.1 GCA_018303895.1 Candidatus Pacearchaeota archaeon | reverse complement strand
CTTTGTTCAACTCATCTTCCATACCTAAACAAAACCAAGTAGATTTTATTTATTTGTTGGTTTTGTCCCCACAGCAAGCTGTGGGGTATACTTCGTAATAAATCTTCTAAAAAGTAATCCTGAAATCTCTAGGAAAGTCTTTTCGAATAGTCAAAGCCTCAAGTTTTTTGGAGATTGTTATTTATAATTAAACTGATAATATTATCGGCAAACCAATAGTTCTGTAATTAGGACTATATCGTCCTGTTTTTTAGGATTTATTTCAGATATTCCTTAAATTCCTGTAAATATCTTCGGAAAAACCATTGAACAAAAATCCCCTCTTCTTTTTTTATTTGTGATCTTTCAAGAGCATTATAATATCCGGTTCTTTTTTCATACGGAATGTCAAGCATAGGAAATTTGTTTTTCTTTAAAATGAAATTCATCATTAGTCGTGAAATTCTTCCGTTTCCGTCGGTAAATGGGTGAATAGTTACAAATTTTAAATGAACTAATGAAGCTAATTCTACTGGATGAATTTTATCTTTTTCTTTTTGGTACCATTCAAAAAATTCATTTAGCAAAGCATTTAATTCAATAAAAGTAGGAGGTTTAAATTTAGATTGTGCAATTGCAACATTATGGTTTCTAATTTTTCCGGCAACATCTGGTTTTGTATTTTCTAATAATGTTTTATTCCATTTAAGAACAACTCCTAAATTTAATTCTTTTTCATAATCCATCATTTCAAAAAAAACTTTTTTATGTGCTTCAGCTTCTTTAATATCTCTTATTGGTTTTGAACTCGGACTTATCCCTCGTTCTAACAAACTTGCAGTTTCTTTTAATGTTAAAGTTGAACCTTCTATTCTTTGAGT
Organism: Candidatus Pacearchaeota archaeon; assembly: GCA_018303895.1. Classification (GTDB taxonomy): domain Archaea; phylum Nanobdellota; class Nanobdellia; order Pacearchaeales; family GW2011-AR1; genus CABMGN01. The sequence goes on along the minus strand of JAGVXJ010000071.1, from coordinate 18,626 downwards.
GTTATAAGTAAATTTAATTGCAAAATTTTCTCTTGATTTTTCTTTTGCTGATTCTGGAAGAGATTTATATTCTTTAGAAAATTTTTGTTTTATCTTGTCTAAATCATTGAGAAATTTCTCCTTATAAAATTCTTGAATAAATTTTTTCTTTTCTTCTTCAATATTTTTAGGAATAGAATCTCCGAGGTAAATTTGTTTTTTACTGACTTTCTTTCCCACTCTAAAACTATGAACTAAATAATAATATTTCTTTGTTCCTTTCCGAATTTCCCTTATTTCTACCATAAGAGATTATATACCTACATATTTATAAATCTTTGCTTTTTTATCAAAATGTAGGGTTACGCCCACACCGAGAGTCGAACTCGGATTACCACCGTTCTGCTTTGAACCTAACTTTTTGCTGAACAAAAAGTTTGACGGAACGATTTTTTTGTAAATCGTTCAATCAGCTCACTTCGTTCACTGACAGGGTGGTGTCATAGCCGCTAGACCATGTAGGCACATAGATATCCTAAGAAAAATTATTTTTAAATGTTCTTGTTTTAGGATTTTATTTTTAATTGATTAAGTAATCCCCGTCGTAACATTTAAATCCCAACTTTCATTTTAATTTTCATGACACATCCGATAATAAATACAATAAAAACTGAATGGTCTTATTTAGGCAAACGAAGAAAGACGTTCATTTTTTACATTTCTTTTTTCGTAATCGCCGGACTAGTTTCACTTCTAACTCCATATGTAATTGGAAGTATCTTCAATTCAATTCAGCAGTCAATAACTTCAAAAGAACAACTCGGAAGCTTGATTGTAAAAATCTGTATGCTTCTCGCAATAACAATCGTTTTCTGGATTTTTCACGGAACAGGTAGAATCTTTGAGCAAACAACTGCATTCTTTGTCAGAAAAAATTATACCAACGACAAAATAAGAATAGTTCTGAAACTCCCAATAAAATGGCATAAAGATAATCATTCTGGGGACACTATCGATAAAATCAACCGGGCATCAAGTGCCGTCGAAGATTTTTCCGGACAGATGACTTATGATGTGGTTTATGGAATAGTCAGCTTTTTCGGTTCGATGACAATTTTATTTTTTATTGATTGGAAAATAGGTTTATTTGCATTGTTGTTTGCATCTACAACACTTTTTATTATATCTAGAGTTGATAAAAGATTGGACAAAAAGTATCGTGAATTAAATCAATACAATAACAAACTTTCAGCGACGATATTTGATTATATCAGCAACGTTATCACAGTTATAACTCTAAGATTGAAAAAAACAGTTTCTCAAGAAATAGATCAGAAACAAACTGACAGTTTCAAAACTTTCAAGAGCAGTATAATCATCAACGAATTAAAATGGGTATTCGCCAGCATCGCAATTCAGGTAATGGTAGTTTCCATTCTTGTTTACAAAGCTTACACTGATTACACTTTCACCGGAATAATTTTAATCGGAACTCTTTACATGCTTTACGGCTATCTAAACAACGTCGGAGAAACTTTCTACAAATTCGCGTACTTGTATGGAAATGTCATCAGAGCAAACGCAAAAATCGTCGGAGCTTATCCTCTCGACGAAGAATATAAAAAACTAAAAGACACTGAAACTATCCGACTTCCAAAAGCCTGGCAAAAAATAGCACTGAAAAATGTTTCGTTTACTTATGATAGAAAAGGAAAAATATCTCATCTGAAAGATATTAATTTTAATTTCAAAAGAAGAGAAAAAATTGCTTTAGTTGGAGAAAGCGGTTCAGGAAAAAGCACAATCCTTTCTTTAATCAGAGGTTTGTACAAAATTGACAGTGGAAAAGTTTATTGCGACGGGAAAATTTTACCAGAAGGAGTAAACGCATTAAAAGAAAATGTAACTTTAATCCCTCAAGAACCAGAAATTTTCAACAACACTTTTGGATATAACATAACCATGAATCTTCCGACCAGTGAAGAAACACTGAATAAAATTCTTTCAATTTCTCAGCTTAAACCAGTTATAGAAAAACTGCCAAAAGGTTTGAACACAAACGTTATGGAAAAAGGAGTTTCATTAAGCGGTGGAGAAAAACAAAGACTTGCGTTAGCAAGAGGATTATTAGCTGGAGAAAAAAGCGATATAGTTCTTCTCGACGAACCAACAAGCAGCGTCGATAGTTTGAATGAAATGAAAATTCACGAACAGCTTTTTGAAGAATTCAAAAACAAAACAATAATTTCGTCAATTCACCGACTTCACCTTCTTGACAAATTTGATTATATTTATCTTTTCTCAAAAGGAAAAATTATCGGACAAGGAACATTTGAAGAACTAAAAAGAAATCCAACTTTCAGTATAATGTGGAGAAGATACAACAGAGAAAAGTTGTTAGAAAAAGAAACTGAAAGAAAAGAGAAGTGATTATTTTTAGAGTTTAACTCCCCATTCTCCCCTGTAACTTAAAATTTTTAAATCATCCCTCGAAATTATTCCAGCTTTTGTATGCCTGGAAGTATTTGCCATTGCAGTAACCCTTTTCCCAAAAATTTGTTCAAAAAATCCGATTGCCTTGACCATTGTTCCTCCTTCAAAAATATCTTCATCAAAAAGAATTACTTCTCTTTCAGAGGATTTTTCGATTAAATATTCACACTCTACATGCCACAATTTAGGTTTACAATCACAAAGTTTTCTTGTCGAAAATCTCACAGGATAAATAACAGAATCACTTTCAGGTTTCATATCCTTATATCTTAAGAAAATATCCGTCGCTGCTCTCAAACTTCCGTGAGCCATTGGAATCATTAAAATGCTTGGGAATTGAGAAAGTAATTTAGCAGTTGATTTGTTTAAATCTGGATGAGTTGAAGTCCAAGAAACATGATCGTCGATTTCTAAAATTGCCTTTCTCTTAAAATACTGAAAATAATTGTCAATTTCAATTTTTAATTTATCCAGATTTTGTTCATAATTTTTCCCTGAATAAACTTCCATACAAAAATCCATTGCTTCATTAATCAGCTTTATTAAATTATTTCCTTTTTTGTTACAAAAATTAGATTCCCGTGCATATTCCTCTTTATGATTTAGTAATCCCCTTAAAATTTTGTGTGGGCAAAAAACTTTGTTTTCTATGCTGTCAGATTCTCTCAGAGTTTTTATCACAGAATCTATATCCGTCAAACCACCCATATTAAATTGGTAGTCAACCCAAGGTTGAGTTCTTTGATTATCCAACTGAGTTAAAAGAGAATTGTAGGTCATTTCCTTTCTCCAAATTTTAATTTCTGAAAAAAATCATTTGCCCAGTATTTTCTGTGAAAACAATTTCCACTGTCATCTGGTCTGAACACGAGCAAGCAGTCAAGATATTCTTTAGTAGGCAACATTTCAGGAATGTAGAATTCACCTGAACTTCCAAGAAGAAATCCTGAAGAATCAAATCTTGTTCTTAAACCAGCGTCGAGTTTATCTAAATATTCTCCCGTTTTAATTTTTAGGAATAATTTATTTTCTTTTTCCTCAGGCAAAAGTTCAGCGTAAGGTTTGTTCTTTCTCGAATCAAAAGGAATATTAATACCAAAACCCATCTTGGTGAGTTGTTCAAAAGAAAATCTCGCAAGTAATATTGCTCCGTCGTTATAATCTTCGTTTTTTGATTTCATTGAAGAAGCAAGAAACAATTTCCCATTTTCAATTTGTTGCATTGCTGTTTCCCACGATTCCATTAATCTTACTGGTAACCCATCAACTTTGGTGCCTATTGCATTAAAACTTGTATAAATAGCACCAGTATTTCTTTGATCAGGATGAAAATTAAAATTTAGAAATCCATCTTGGTAAATATCCTCGTCGGAAACGCCATACAATCCTTCCCGAGGATTTCTAACATAATGAATAAATCTTGCCAAAACAATTCCCCCACCCAAAGTCGATTCATATTTTTTCATTTTCCTTCTTCCCCTAAAAATTTAATCAGCGAACATTCGACGAGGTGAGATTTATTTCTGAATGCAGTTGGATTTTTTTCCAAAAGTTCTTCGATTAATTTCAGATTGTTTTCTTCGATGGTGATGGATATTCGGGTTTTCATTTTATTCCTCCCGGCTTGTAAATTAGTTTTAAACTCTCCCAGTTTTTGTGTCTAATGCGACACTTTTAGATTCAACTCTGTCTCCAAAAATATCTTTCTCCACTAGAGTCATAGCCAAATCTTTTCTGCTCCCAAGCCTGCTCTCGAGGAAAGAAATTATATTATAACTTTCACTTATAGCATAACCGCCAATTATTCTAACTTTAAATTGAGTCGATTCACCTTGTAAAATTTCAGAGAGATTAGACAAAAGGTTACCAAATGAATCTGCCATTCTTGTTCTAGCATCGTAATGAGTCATAAAACCAATTTTGTGTCTTGGCGACCATCCACTGAAAGAAACGCATGGTCCTATTCCATAAGTTGCAAGAATTGGTTTAGAATCCAAGGAACTTGTAATCGCAAATTCTCTAAGAGATACTTCTACAACTTTCTCAAAATTTTTAGTGTACAATGTTTTCTCTGCTTTTTTTAAATTTTTGTTTGTCATTTTGTCTCTCCTAATTTTTCAACAAATGATAGATAATACTTCCTATGTTCCCCTTTTTTTGTGTCTAAAATTATTTTTATTGGATTAAAATAAATTATTGGTTCAACTATACGCAATAATCCTACTTTCCATTTGGAAATTCCAGTAATTTGTGTTGCGAATTCATCTACCGAAAATTCATCTCCTCTCTCAAAAAATAAATGTCCTATCTCATGTGCAAGATTAAATCTGGAATATGTTGAATTACCTTGGTAATAAGAGATTCCGAGAGGTTTTTCATCCTTATCAACAAAACAAAATGGAGCAAAAAGTTCATACATACTAAATCCTCGACAAGGAATATTTAATTCTTGTTCAACAATTGTTTTCAGACCTGAAACACTTGAATCAGTTCCATATTTTTCCCGAAAAGCACCAACTATCCCCCTGACTCTTTCTCTTATTTCTTTTCTACTTGGTTTATTTTTGTTTGTCATTTTACCAATGCGGGATCCATTTATCCCATTGAATCTCCTGATGTTTATTTTTAATTTCATCATATTCTTCTCCAAGCCCAGCATTTATCGCCGCTGTTCTGCTTCCCTGTCGGGTGCAATAGTGTTTTAGATAATTATCCTTCAAACTTTCTTCATCCAAAGAATTATATTTTTTGATATTTTTTCTTGTTTTCAAATATGCTTTAAATGCATGAGTGTAAAATGATGATCCTGAAAATATACTACATCCTCCGTAAAAAGCAAGTGTAATCCAATTAAATGTTTCAGGATCTGAAAAATAATTATGTATCTCATGACCAAAAAATCCAGCACCAATACCAAATACTGCAACACCGTGCCAGCCAAGTCTAACTGGAGTAATTGCAGTTCTAATTATTTTTGTAAGTTTTGAATTTTTTTCCATTTTAATCGTAATACTTTATCATACGAAATCAAACTTCGGATTTAAAAATGTTTCCATTTATACCACTACATAGTTAAGACACTCAAAAAGTTTATAAACCTTGAAACGCTCAAATTTTTATGAAATACCTAGAGGAACCGAGAATTTACAAATTGAATAATGGCTTAAATGTAGCTTTGCTTGGAACCGATAATTCAAATATATTCGCAAGACTAAGAGTAAATTTCGGCTCATATCAAGACCAAAAAGGCGAGGAAGGATTAGCACATTTGCTCGAACATTGCATTCATTGGGAAAGTGAAAAATATTCTCAAATGGAAACAAAAAAAAGATTTGGAAGATTTGGCATAACAAATGCATCCACCTCTTTGGTTGATACAAGCTATCTTGCAGCCATGTTAAACGATGATTTTGAAAGATGGCTCGATTTAATTTCAAATCAAATGAAATGTCCATTATTTAATGAACAAATATTAGCTTCGGAAAAAAATATTGTTTTACAAGAATTATTTGGAAAAATTACTTCCCCCACTTATCATTTAGACAGAGAAATAACTAATTTATTATACAAAGACCATCCAAAAAGTATTGAAGGAATTGGTAATGAAAAATCAATAAGAAAAGCAACAGTAAATGACTTGCAAAAAGTTCATCAAAGAGGATACAGCGCAAATAATATGGATTTATTTGTCGTCGGAGATTTGCCAAAAAATGTTGAAGAGTTAGTTGAAAAATATTTCGGTGATATGAAAACGGGTGAAGATACAAGAATCAAATTTCCAAAGGTTAAACCAATAAATGGAAAAACAATTATACACCGCCCTTATGGAGAAATAATTCCTGCAAACCCTGAAATTAGTCCTGCAGGAGTTAATTTAATTTTTAACAGCCCGTTGTTTCAGGATATAAAAAATAATTCCGCAAATTTAGCAATCCATATTTTAGGCGGAGATTTTGAATCACCTTTGTTCAGAAGAATAAGAGAAGAAGAAGGGTTAGCATATGAAATTTCGGTAAATCATGATTCAACAGAAAGTTCAGGAATTGATAGTATATTTACCAAAGTTCCGGCAAATGGAATTGACAGGGCACTTCAAATAATTTTTGAAGAGATGCAAAAAATGAAAGACAAAAATGTAGATGATGAAACAGTTGAAAAGTGGAAAAGGGCTGTGAAATATAGTGTACTAGAAGGATTAGAAAATAAATCTGGAATAATGAACACTCTTGCATGGAAATTTGATTGGGGAATGACTAATCAAAAATATTTAGAACAAATAGAGGCAATCACTCCAGACAGCATCAGAGAATCCGCTCAAAAATATTTCCCAAATCCCGACGGAGATTACATCTTAAGCATCAGAGACCCATTACTGAAATTTCAACAAAACGGAGGAAAAATATAATGTTTGATTTTTTAAAAAATTTAGGAAAAGTAAGAGAACCAAAGATTGAAGGAGGATCAAGTATAGACGGCACATATTTGATACAAAAAGATACAGACAACGGAAGAATAATTTACAACTGGAGAACAAATAAAATTTTATTCGGAATAAGACCAAATATTAATTATGCAGGAGAATCAGAAGGAAAATATATAGCAAGAATAAATGAAACCATCGACGGAGTAAAAAAAACTTTTTTTGTCAATGATCAAGGAGAAATTATTTTTGGAAAAAAGTATAATCATGAAAGTTTGGCTTTAGTTGATTCAAAATCGGGAGAAGAAAGACCAATCACTCCACTTAGGTTAGTATATGGTTTACTTAATAATGCACGTATAGAAGAAAATAAAGATACATTAATTGAATTTATCCGGGATAAAGAAGATATTGAAGATAGTGTTTTTAATTTTTATAACAGATATGGTGAGATATTGGCAGAAAATATTCCAGCATGTGATGATAGAGAAAGAGTAACTGATGTGATTAGATCTCTCGCAACAAGCTTGCGTTTTATAAATTCCGACGAATCAACTTTAGTAAAAATAACTTACGGCGGAGAATTTTATGGAAAAACTGAAATTTACAAATTAAATGTACCAAGAATTGAAAATGTAATTCTCGAGGAAGTAAAATGATTTACAAAACAAAAATAGGAAAATATGACTTCATGCTCGGAACTGAAAATAAAGAAGCAAATGTTTCGGGTTTAGAAATAAGTTTGATGAAAAATGAAAATGATAATCTAAAAGGTGTTTCAATGGCACTTTCAAACTCATCTAAAAAAGCAAGAGGAGTTCAGTTCGGAATGGAAAACGTCGTCGGTATAGGAGATTATCTTTTCCAATTAGGAATTACTAATGTTGCAAAACAAATTTCTGGCGCGCAAGTTTCTCTCGGTTATAACCTCGCAGATAAAGTTAAAGGATGGCAATTCGCGCCTTTCAATAAATCAAAAGAAGTTTACGGCTCTCAAACCGGAATTTACAATTCAACAAAACTTCTCGACGGATTTCAGTTCGGCGCGTATTCAGAAACAGAAAATCTCCTCGGAATGCAATCTGGTGGAATCAACTACGCAAAAAAAGGAAAAGGATTTCAGCTCGGTTCAATAAACTATACAGATAATTACAAAGGAGTGCAAACCGGATTCGCAAACGTCGCAAAAAAAAATGTCGGAGTTCAAAGCGGCGCATTAAATTTCTCGAATGAATCCCAAGGGGCACAAGTCGGAGTTCTAAACAATACAAAAGACATCGAAGGACTTCAAACAGGAATATTCAACGTTGCAAAAAAAATGAAAGGAATCCAGTTCGGATTATTCAATGTTTGCGGAGAAGACAGCGGAGGAATTCAAATCGGTCTGCTCAACTATCGTCCCGGAAACGGCCAGTGGTACACAAGATTCACTCCATTCATCGCTTTCCGCGGGAGAAGGTGAAAGTGGCATACAGTTCTTGGTTAGAAAAACTAAAAAGTAGAATTTTTATTAAAAATTCAGAAATAATTGAAGTTTCCCAACATGAACAAGCTATAACAAATGCCGAAGATAAAAAACCAATTCTTGCGACTTATGGGCTGGCACCATGTATTTCCTTTAGTGGTTGGTCACCAAGACATAGAATTGGTTTTATGACACATTATGATTCTAAAACTGAATTAGAAAGTTCATTTGAAATTTTATTAAAAAATATTTCGGAACAACTCCATTGGCAATCAACCGAATTTGAAACAAGAATTATCGGGGGTTATAATTATAATAACAATTCACAAGAGACAATTAATTTCATAAAATCAAAATTGAACGCTCGGCCAAATATTACAATGAAATTAGTTGAAGAAAGAATTTTTACCAGAGAAGTTGAAAGTGTATTATTAGATACAATAACTGGATACGTCGGAGTTTACAATCCAAAGAAACCAGTAGAAATTAACGAAGATTTTTTTAAAGAACTTATAAATAATCTGAATAGTCTCAAAACTCCAGCAAGATTAATTTACGTTCCCGGAGGAATGAAATGACATACAGTTCTCCAATGAATTCAATGAGCGCTTATGGATGGCAAGAGTCTCAAAATGAAATGATTTGTTCAACAAATCTTGGAGAGATTATTCAATCATTAAAAGAATCGGTAAGGTTACAAAATAGAGTTTTCTACCCACAAAGAATTTTAAGAGGATTAATTAATTTTAAAATAGAAGATGAAGACGAACTTGATAAAGGAAAACAAAAAAAATATTTAGAGCTAATCTTAGACAGTATGGATTTGTGTAAAGAAGTTTATGCCACAAAATTTTATGATAAGAAATTAGAAGACTTTGATAACAAATTAAAACTATACTGCCAAGATATAAACATTGGAGAAATTCCTCTCACAAGGAGAAAAATAATTGAGGAATCTGATTACTTTACTTGGGAAGCAACCCACCCATTAAAAAATCAAATAACTGCAGAGGCGATTAGTCAATTTTCAAGAATGCTAATGATTCCGATTGCTCATGGAAGTTTGAGAGCAGCGACGGATATTTTCTTAAGATATAAGGATATGAAACCTGAAAGTGATTCTGTTATTTATCCTGTGAGATTTTCGACAGATAAATTTAAAGACAGAACACTAAGACTAAATGAAATAGAAGAGGAATATCTTGAAAAAGAAGCAAAAAGAAGAAGAGTAGTAATCTTTGATGAAGATGTTGATTCTGGTGAAACACTAACAAAAGCGGTCAGATTTTTTGAAAATCTTCTTGAAAAACAAGTTGATATAGCAGCAAATCTATACCGAAAAAAAGGTGAATCAAACTCTTATTCAGGAATAATCCCAAGAAAAATATTAAGAACTAATTTTAGAAGAAAACTTTGAAAATGAACATCGAAAAAATAGTTTGTAACTTCCAGCAGAGGTATTATCCCGTCGGAGAAAATGTGGATTGTTTAGTTGAAGCAACGAAACCAGAAAGAAAAGAAATTCTTAACATTGCATGTTACGGAGGTTATGCAGTCGGGCTAATTGTCAACGGTGCTGAAAGTGTTACAAGCATCGATGTATCTGAACAAGCAATCCAGAATAGTAAAATTATAAAAAAATCAATTGAGCTTGGAACTTATAAATTTTGGAAAAATATTTTAAATATCGGGGTAAACGAAATTTTATTTAAAAAAATTTCTGACTCTGAAGATTTATCCCTTAGTCAAGTTGATAATTATTTCGTTAGATTACAAGCCGAGTTAGGGCTTTATTGGGAATCTGACATTATAAAAGAAATATTCGAATCATTTTACCCACACACAAAAAGCGGAGAAGATTTTATGAAAGTTAAAAGAAAAATAAAACAAAATAAATGGCAGATTCAAAAAGCTGAACTTCTTGGATTTTTAAAAACTCAACCAGAAAACTCTTATGATGCTATTTGTAGTTCGTCTGTTAGGAATTTTGTACTTTTCAGAGCAGATTGTAAAGATATTGAAACAAAATACAGTTCAGAAGAAGAATTTTGGGAAAAAGAATATAATCAACCTCTTTTCAAAGAAATATATAGGTGCTTAAGAAAAAATGGAAGATATGTTGAAGCGATAATCCCAAGGAGTGTTTGGGGATTCGAACAAAAACCCTTTCCAGAAAACATCAAAGACAAATTCAAAATTGAAACAATTAAACAAGGACAATCTGAATATCACGTCGCGATAAAAAAATAAAATGATAACCGCCAACCTCTTAAAAACAAATTACAAACTTTTCCCATTAATTTACAAATATAACGAATCTCTCTTTGAATCAGAGCTAGGACTCGCAGAAGGACTTAGAAAATTTGGTCTTACAGAAAGAGAAGTTCGGGAAGACATTGCACACGAAAGAGCACATTTTGAAACAGCAGAAAGATTTTGGGCAAATCCAATATACGGAATCGCAAGTTATTTTTTAATCAAGCCGGAAAATGATATTTGTTATTCGCCTGTTGTCGTCGGTGAAAGAGAAGGATGGGTTACCCCTTTTGTTAGAGTTAGAGAAAATAGGGGGGTAGAAGAAATGGTAAAAATAATTTCTGCACCAGAAAATTTAAGCACAGGAGACAAAGATGCCCTAATCCTGTTAGAAAAGGAAAAAGTAAAAAGACGAAAGATTAGAGATATTATGATTCAAGATGAAAAACATCAAAAACCTTAATAATCAAATTTCATTGTATTTTTAATGAAAAAGTCAGTGATAATTGTCTTAGCAATTTTAATTATTCTCACAACCTTTTTTCTGCTTGAAGCAAAATCAGGATTAAGCATTTCTCAAGACATAAAAGACAAAGCAGAGACTGAAGGAAAAGTCAGAGTAATTGTTGAAATAGATTCAGGTGGAAAAAACATTCTTTCATCAAAAACTCTGCCCGGAAAAGAACGGCATAGATTTGACAACAAAATCTCCCTCGAAGTTTCAGAAAAAGAATTAGCCGAACTTCAACAAAACGGAAACATAAAAAAAATTTCTTTAGTTCCTGAAAAAAAGATTCTTCTTCAAACTTCCACAATTTTAATTAATGCAACAACGACTTGGACAAAACAAGTTAATAGCGTAAATCTCACTGGCACCGGACAAACTGCTTGCATTCTCGACACTGGAACAAATTTCACTCATCCAGATTTAGTTGGAAAAAATTTAACCTGTGTCATTGATTGTAACACTGGTGTGAGTTGTATTGAAAATTGTTCAGTTGGCGACGACCACGGACATGGAACCCATGTCGCAGGAATCATTGCGGGAAGCGGAGGAATAAATGGCGTCGCACCGAATGCAAGTTTAATCTCAATAAAAGTTTGCAACTCAGCCGGAAGTTGTCCCGACGATGATATAAGGGCAGGAATAGACTGGTGCGTTAGCAATTATTCAATTTACAACATTTCAGTTATCAGTATTAGCTTAGGTTCAGACACTTTGTATACTTCTTTCTGCGACAATGAAATTGATGCAGTAACTATAACCCCCGGAATAAATAATGCAATCGCAAAAAATATTTCAGTTGTCGTCGCTGCAGGTAATGATGGAAGTACGACTTCAATTTCTTCACCAGCATGTGTGCAAAATGCAACTGCAGTCGGAAGCATACAAAAAGACGATTCAACAATAAATTATAATAGAAATAGCTTGGTAAATCTCCTTGCCCCAGGAGTTTCAATAAATTCAACATTAGGAAAATGTTTACTTGGATGTACTTGTTCAGGAAATTATATGACTTGCTCCGGAACCTCGATGGCAACACCCCATGTTTCAGGAGCAATTCTTTTGCTAAGTCAGTTTGAAAAATTGCAAAATAATAAAGTCCTAACCCCCTCTCAAGTAAAAACAAACTTAAAAAATTACGGAAAAAACATTTCAGACACTTCTGGAAGTGGATTAAACTTCACAAGAATAGACATTTTAACAACGCTGATTTATTTAGATGAAAAAGCACCTTCAGTAAACTTAACTTCACCTTCAAGTGGTTTCTCACAAGATAGAAATTTAAGCTTTCTATGCAATGCAACAGACCATCTTCAGACAAAAAATTTAACTTTGATTATTTGGAATTCAACAAGCTCAGCAATAAATCAGACAACCGATTTATCAACAACTGCTTTTACTTCACTTCAAAAAAATATCACGTTAGACTACGGAACATATAGTTGGAATTGTTTATCATCGGATGTAAAAGGAAATTCAGCTTTTGCCTCTTCAAATTTTTCTCTAACTGTTGGTGGGGTTTTGACATCATTAAACATGCCAGCAAATAATTTTTATTCAAATCAAAATCAAACAAATTTCAATTGCTCGGCACAAAGCCAAACAAGTTTAACAAATGTAACTTTCTCGTTGTGGAATTCAACAAATAATTTAGTCTATAATTTAACCAAAAACTTTTCCGGTTTGTCAAATGAATCTATATTCAATTACAATTTCACTTCAGAACAAAATTATTCCTGGAATTGTTTAGCTTTTAATAATCAAACAAACTCTTCATTCAGTTCAACAAACAGAAGTTTTGTATTTGATGTGACTAAGCCAGTTATTCTTTTAATTTCTCCCACCGACGGAGATTCTTCAAATACTGGAACAACAACTGTCACTTTTTCCTACAACTTGACTGAAACAAATCCTTTAAATTGCAGTCTTTTAGTTGATAGTACAATCGACCAAACAAGCACAACAATTTACACAAATCAAACAAATTCTTTTTCAACAAGTTTAGTTGCCGGAACTTATTCTTGGAGTGTGAACTGCACTGACCATGCAAACAATTTACAAAACACTTCAATAAGAACAATCACAATTAACACTGCACCTGTAACAACCAGTGGTGGAGGGGGCGGAGGCGGGAGCACAACAAACATTGCAATGACGACAATTTTAACTGAATCTCAAATTCAATCCGGAAAAAGTGTTTCAATGAAAGAAAATGATCGAATAAAATTCACAGAAAAAGAACAGGAACACATTCTTACCTTAATTCAGATAATAAATAACAAAACCACTATAACAATTCAAAGTGAACCATTAACTTTTACTTTGCAAATTGGAGAATCAAGAAAAGTTAATTTAGACAACGACGATTTATTTGATTTGGAAGTAAAACTTAATTCAATAATAAACAGCAAAGCAAACATTACAATAAAACAAATATCTGAAAAAATTCCTCAAAAAAATGTTCTTGGAAATAATCAAACTTCAGTCAATGAAACAAATCAGGCAACATTAAAAAATCCTGCGATAAAAAAATTATTAAATATTCGAAACTTAATCATTTTAGGAATAATTATTTTAATAGCCATTGGATTTTTTTTGGCTTGGATAATTAAAAAATACAGAAAAAAAGGTTAATTAACCTCTTCTAAATCACAGATATATTTTTAAACGCGACACGTCATTAGCTAATATGGAAGATCACAGTGTTTGCCAGAAATGCAATGGAACTTTAAGAATCCGAAAAGCAGATGGAACTATTCAACCTTGTTGGGATTGCCTGCAAAACGGAAAGATGGACGTTCATTCTAAGAAACTTCCAGATCATAATATTCAGTTGTAAGTTCCAAAAATTTCACAATCTTTCTAAAAAAGGAAATTTATCTTAAGAATAATTAAATAAAATTATCTCAAATTAGCTTCAACATCAGAAATCATATCGGGCATTTCTTGGACAATCATTCCCATAACTTCCTTATCTCTCAACCCAGGAGTCTTTGTAATGAGACTAAGTGCCTTCGACGCAGCAGCAACCATCAAAACTTTAAGTTCTTCTTTGTCAGTATATCTCAAGAATTTAGTCAAATCTCGCATCATTTCTTCAGGAGTCATCGCCCCCATAGTTTTTCGCAATCTCAAAACTTCTGAAACTGCCGAAACCATCGCCACCTGTTTTTCTGTGTAACTAACCATAAAAGAAAAGGGTAAGATGGTTTTATAAACTTTTATTTTCAAAAAGATAGTAATTAATTATTTCAAACAGTTCATCAATTCATACAACTTCGTTATTTGGTAATTTGGTTTTTCAAACTCCCTTCCAGGTTTCTCTTCGGAGAATTCTCCAAATTTAAATCTTACTGTTCTAAAACCAATCATATTTCCCAAATAAATTTCTGAGAGAAGATTATCTCCGACGACAGCAACTTCAAACGGTTCAAGATAAGGATTCATTGCTCTAATGCATTTTTCAAAATCTTTTTCGGTTTTTTTGCCTTTAGTGTAAACTACAGAAGCATACTCCCAAAATTTAAGACTGTCGATGATCCCTCTTCTTTCCCGGTTTTTGTCTTTAGTAACAATGCCAAGAAAATAATCTTCTTTTACTAAATCTTTCAATAGCCTCGTCGCACCGTCAACTTCACATCTATCTCTTGGATTGTAAAGTGTCCAGTTAAAATCAAATATCACTCCTTTTATTACACCACTTACCATAATATTCTGACTGAAAATGAATTTATAAAAATTTAGATAGGAAAATTATAACGAAAGAAGGCTTCCCAACTCGTAAAGAGAGTTAATTACTAAATCTGGTTTGAGATGAGAAAAATCGTATTCTCTCCGATTTATTAGAACGCTGAATACTCTGGCGTTTCTTGCTGTTCCAACATCTTCGTCTGCGTTTCCAACATAAACGGCTTCGGAATTTTTTAGGCGAAACGTGGCGAGACATCTTTCTATTCCGTCGGGAGAGGGTTTGGGTTCTATTCCATTTAATCCGTATGCAGAAATTATGGTGTCGAAGTTTTCTGATCCGATTATTTCAAGATTCATAGACATTATTTCCTGCGGAGCTCCGGTAACAATTCCAGTTTTGAAATTCTTCTTTCTTAACTTATGAATAAAATCCACATCGTCATACGCTTCGATAAATTTTTTCCTTGATTCTACCGCGTCACACTCTCTAAAAGTTTCCCAAAAATCATCTATGCCCAACCCGAAACACTCTCGGATTATCTTATCGCGATTACCTTCAAACCAGAAACGGTCGATTTCATTTTTAGAAGAACTTTTTCCAAATTTTTCTAAAGTTTTTCCAAGAACATCATATCGATATTCTGGTCTTGTGTGAACAAGTGTTCCGTCAAGGTCGAAAATTACGCATTTGTAAGTCATAAGGAATTTATTTTTCTGAGGTTATATAAAGGTTGTGAATACCAAATTATACTATTGAATAAATTTCTGGACTTGAGAAGATTATTGGGGCGGAAAAATAAATTAGAAAAGTTTTTTAGAATATTCTTTGTACATTTCTACTAATCGTATTGGCAAATCATTTCTATATTTTTCCTCCAATTTCCATGCCAAATGCAGTTTATCATCTGGAATAGATTTTCCTCCGTAATATGTTAAATTGCCAGGAAAAATGAAGGGTATTCCTAAATCAGATAATCTTGTTCTAAGAGAACTATTTTCAAAATGAGTCGCTGCTAAAATAATAGAGTCTTCTCTAGCAATATATTTTGCCCAACAAGGCACCACATCATCTGAAAGTTTTCCTTTAATAATTCCCCACCTTGCGCGAGGATTTTGAACACTAGTCATACTTCCCTGAACATATAGAACCATTTTTGCAAAAGCAGCTGCTTCATATTCATCCTGCCAGATTTTCTCTTGTCTTGTTTTATCTAAAACCGTATCCAAAAGTTCATTGAATCTCTTTGAGTTTGGACAATAATAATCATAACCCATAAATGACTCAGGCATTAAAGTTCTAGCTATTTTTCTTATTCTTTTTTCCAAATTTTTTTGTTCATCAGGTATTTTCATTTTATTTACCTCTCTTAATTTATTTGCGAATTCGCAACTAAGTTGTTCATCCTTCATGTTTTTTCTTTGAATTTGTTTTGTTTTCATGATTTCTTTAGTATAAGTAAGTATAAGAAACTTTTCTTATAAAAGTAAGCAAAAACAACAAAAGATTTAAAAATAAGGTAATATTTGATTAATTAATATGAAAGAATTACAAGTAAAAGATAAAGCAGTTTTGAAGGAACTTGATTTAAACTCGGAGATTCCTTTGACCCAACTTGCAAAGAAAACAAAAATTTCCAAAGACCAAGCAAAATACAGAATAGATAATTTAATTAAAACATGGGTAATAAAAAAGTTTGTTACACAAATAGACCCGACAAAATTAGGATATTCAGTTTACAAACTTTTTTTCAAATTTGAAAATCTCACAGAAACTAAAGAAAAAGAATTAATTGAATGGCTAATGAAGAATGAATTTGTATACTGGATAGCTCAATGCCGGGGAAGGTGGGATATGAATATTGCAATTTTCGCAGAAAATGTTCAGCATTTTAATAATATTTTTTCTGCATTTTTTAACAAATTTGGAAAATTTATTTCAGAACAGGATTTTAATATCACGCTTAAAGTCGGTGCAATGAATAAAAAATGGCTGTATGAAGAAAAAGGAATTTCACGAGAAGTAAAGGTATGGGGAGAAAATCCGGAAAAAATAATTCTCGACAATATAGATATAAAAATATTGAGAATAATCGCGAATAATTCAAGAGAAAGTTATGTGAATATTGCAAGCAAATTAAAAACAACAACAAGAAAAGTTATTTATCGAATAAAGGAACTTGAAAAAAAGAAAATAATTTTGGGTTATTCTATTTCCGTAGATTATGAAATATTAAAAAAACAATTTTTCAAGTCAGCAATGTATTTTAACAATTTAAATGATAAAACAAAAAAAAGAATAGAAGAATATTGCAAAAATCGTCCTAGCATAAACTATTTTATTTTTTGTCTCGGAAGATGGCCTCTTGAAATAGAATTTATTGTCAAGGATAACAAGGAATTTTTTGATGAAATGGAATCATTCAAAAAGAATTTTCCCGAGATGAAAAGTTATGATTTGATGATGTTTTCAAAAGAGTATAAATTTGATTGGATGCCTATGTGTTATAAAGTGGAGAAATAATTTTAAATAGATAAGAAACCAAGATATTTCATGCTAAAACTCTACAATACTTTAACAAGAAAGAAGGAAATTTTTAAACCAATTGAAAAAGGAAAAGTTGGAATGTATGTTTGCGGGCCTACGGTGGACAACGTGCCTCATCTCGGACATGCAAGAAGCCAGATTTCTTTTGACATTCTGAGAAAATATTTAATTTTTTCAGGATACAAAGTGAAATTTGTTTCAAATATCACCGACATTGAAGACAAAATAATAAACAAAGCAAACGAGTTGGAAATTTCAATAAAAGAGCTAACGGAAAAAAATGAAAAAGCACATTTAGAAGATTATGAAAAAATAGGTGCTTCAAAACCAGATGTCCAGCCCCATGCAACTGAATACATAAAACAAATGATTGAACTTGTTTCAATATTAGAAAAAAAAGGTTATGCCTATATAATTCCTGAGGACGGAGTTTATTATGATGTTTCAAAATTCAAAGGCTACGGAAAACTTTCTCATCAAAAAATTGAAAATTTGAAATCCGGAGTTAGAAAAAGTGTAAATAATGATAAGAGAAATCCTCAAGATTTTGTTTTATGGAAATTTTCTAAACCGAATGAACCTCAATGGGATTCACCTTGGGGAAAGGGGAGACCCGGCTGGCACACAGAATGCTCAGCTATGACAAAATCAATCTTAGGAATTCCTTTTGATATTCATGGCGGTGGAGCTGATTTAATCTTCCCACATCATGAAGACGAAATTGCACAGAGCGAAGCAGCGTATGGGAAAAAATTCTCAAATTATTGGGTGCATAACGGAATGGTGAATGTCGACAAGGTAAAAATGTCAAAATCCCTTGGCAATTTCAAGACAATAAGGGATTTGCTAAAAGATTATTCTGGTGAAGTAATAAGATATTTTGTGATTTCAAATCAGTATCGACAGCCAGTTGACTTTTCTAAAACAACACTTGACACTGCAAAAGTTTCTTATGAGAGATTGAAGAATTTAGTTCAAAATTTGGAAGACGATAAAAAAACAAATGAGAAATATCTCACGGAATTTCAGAAAGCGATGGATGATGATTTGAATACGCCGAAAGCACTTGCAGAACTCTGGAAATTAGTTCGAGATGAAAAAGCAGAAGGCAAAGTTCAGACAATAAAGAAAATAGATGAAGTTTTCGGTTTAAAACTTTTAGAAAAAGAAGAAATAGAAATTCCAAAAGAAGTTCAAAAGCTCGTCGATGAAAGAAATCTCGCGAGAAAAAACAAAAACTGGAAACTTTCAGACGAACTGCGAGATAAAATAA
>JAGVXJ010000057.1:5769-6673 GCA_018303895.1 Candidatus Pacearchaeota archaeon | reverse complement strand
ATTCAATAAAATCTCTGTTTGTTTAAGGTAGCATTCTCTGCATACTGGGTCAGAAATAGAATCTCTGCAGATGGTACATGAATTAGAACTGAAAATATTTATCACTTTTATATTTAATTAAAGAAGAAAGACTATATATTCTGGTGCGGTATTTGATAATACTTTGTTGTATATTCTGATACTCTTTAATCCAAAAATTACTTAAATCTTTCTTTAAAAGTTTCAAAATAAATTATGAGCAAAGGCAATAATATTGGTCCGATGAATATTCCGACAACGCCGAACATGCTTGCTCCTCCGATGACGCCAATGATTACAATTATCTGATTTACTTTTGCTTTTGAGTGAACTATTTTCGCAAGCAAAAAGTTATCAATTGTGCTGATTATCAAGATTCCGTAGAAAAACAATCCTATTCCTTTGTACATCATCCAATAATTCCCGGAAAAATATCCCATCAGAATCAAATATAGCGAAGCTGGAAACCAAATTATCGCTGTTCCAATAGCCGGAATTAAAGCGCAGAATGCAGTTACAATTCCCAAAATTAATGGAAAAGGAACGCCAAATACATAGAATCCTATAATCGCAATAAGTCCCTGAACTAACGCGACAAATAATTGGGCATAAATTACAGTATGAGTGATATTCCCAAATTCATCGATAAGTCTTTTTTTTGTTTTTGATTTTATCGGAAGCAAGTCGCTCATTCTTTTTAATATATTTTCCCAATCTTTTAAAATAAAAAAAGTTATAACTAATGTAATGAAAATCCCAGCCACCATAATTGGTATGCTCAAAATAAAATGTGTTATTTTCTCTTCCAAAACAGGCAGAAATTTTTGTATCTGTTTATCAAACCCCAACTTTGATAATTGTTCCACGCTGAATTTTTCTCCTTGAT
>JAGVXJ010000057.1:0-5739 GCA_018303895.1 Candidatus Pacearchaeota archaeon | reverse complement strand
GATTAAGATAAAAACATACTTTTGAATCTGCGCTCGTGCACGAAAAACCAAACAAAGCTCCTTTCTCAATATTATCTGACAAAGAATCATAGAAATAAAATCCTTGCTGTGCGATTCCGAAAGCTAAAAAAGCAAAGGGAATTAATATGAGAATAACAATAATTAGCAAGGATAAAATAATTGAAACAGATTTATTTGGTATTCTTTTAAATATCTTTTTATACAAAGGAAAAGAAATATACGCAAGAAGAACACTGCCCAAAAGAATAGTTATCATCGGGCGAACAAGCATAAATAAGAGAACTAACGCTAGCGCAAAAAATATGAAGGGAACTATCTTTTTGTATTGGTTATCTATTTTCATTTGGGTAATTCTAAGAATTATCTTGCTTCAGTTTCGCCAGGAGATGCAGAAGCAGAATCTTCTTTGTTTTCAGAATCTCCTTCAGCAAACCGATAATGTCTTGTTATTTTTATTTTAGCTGTATCTTCAATCACATCACCAGTCTTGTCAGGAAGTAACTTCATATTATGAATGTCAATTCCCTGAATTTCAATTTCAACTTTTCTAATGCTAGAATGATTCGGTGTTAAGATAATTGTTTTATGTTCAGGGCCCCATTTTTTTTCAAATGTCCCAGATGTGTAATTAAACTTTGATAAAGGAATATTCGGAATATTAGAACAATCTGCTTTCAAATATATTATGTAATCTCCATAAGTCATTATCGGAATTGTGTCTTTCCCTTCTTTCTTGCTCTCACCTTCAAATCGCGCAGCGTCTTCTCTATGTATATAGTATAAACTATCTTTTTGATTTATGCAACTTGTTATTTCATCTAATTTGTCTTCTTTTGTTTGTTCCATTTTATCCATTCACCGCCTGATTTATTTCATCTCCAATTTCTCCAAGAATATTTTGATGCCACTTCCAGCAAAATGCGCTTCCGTCTTTGCCAATTCCAATATCGCAATTAGTTCCAAGTTTAGCAGCTTCGGAACTTCCGATTAGCCCCCAAACCAGCAACGCTAAAAGGATAACCCCAATCACTATAATTATTTTTGAACTTTTCATATTTTTATCTCCTATTTCCTCTAAATAAATCATTCTGATTATTTCTTCCAACTAAAAAATAAATCACTGCTGTGATTATGCTAAAAAACACCGCGCAAATTACCCAAAGAACTTTCATTCCATCAGATAACTTTTTGTTGTTTACAAGCACATCATAAATAACCCATATTGCTGCGATAAGCGCGATGATCCCAAATAACCAACCAAATCCATAGTATCCTTGCATCATCCCCCCGCTAAAGCCCATCATTCCATATCCTCCAAAAAATACTAAGGCAAGAACAACAACCACTAATATTAT
Organism: Candidatus Pacearchaeota archaeon; assembly: GCA_018303895.1. GTDB lineage: Archaea > Nanobdellota > Nanobdellia > Pacearchaeales > GW2011-AR1 > CABMGN01. The sequence goes on along the minus strand of JAGVXJ010000057.1, from coordinate 4,363 downwards.
TATCCAAGTATTATTATTGTTATTTGTCATTTTTATCTCCTGTTAAATTATGCCTCTCGGTTTTCTCTCGAATAATCTTGCGTTTGTTTCCATCACCAACTTTAATATTTTCTTTTGACTCAACTACAGTATTATAAGAATCTTTTTTTGAATCACGTTTTCTATTTGAACTAGGAATTGCCAAACCCATTACTAATAAAATCAAACCAATGATTCCAGTAGCATAAGCCCATTGAACAGGAACAGTTACACTTGCAGAGGATGTTCTTGTGTCAGTATTCCCGCCCTCGGTAGTAGTTGTATCTGCTTGAATTTGTTGCATTGGGACAAAATATAACAACGCTCCCACAACTAGAAAAATCACGCCAAATATAATAAGACCTGTTCTCATTTTGTTCTCCTGTTTAGTATTTTCATTTCAATATAAAAAATTTGATAAAGTTTAAGCTCGTTTTACTGTACTCGCGATTATCGTAATCACAAAAAACGCCTGAAATAAGTCCAAATCCGAATATTCCAGCGACTATCGCTACTATCAAAAATACGATCGCCCAAACCAACCAACTTGTTACGCCTTTATTATTCATTTTTTCCTCCATTATATTAAAATTATTATAGTATATAAATCTTAGTTGTATTAATTCATACTCTAAAAAAATGGGGAAGATTTTTATATGATGGATTTATTATTTTTGTTATTAAGATGGCAACTTACTCGCACTCAAGGGTCTCTACTTATGAAAACTGCCCTTATCAATATAAATTAAGATATCTTGATAAAGTTAAAGTCGATATTCCGACGACAATTGAAGCATTTATGGGGGATATTGTTCATCAGACTTTAGAGCATCTTTACAAGTTAAAGAAATTCAAAAAAAGAATTGCTTTAGGAAGTTTGATTAAATTTTACAGGGAGTTATGGGATAAGAATTATTCTAGTGATATTTTAATTGTCAAGGCAGAAAAGGAAAATGTTAATTCTGAAAATTATAAAAAAATTGGCGAGGAGATGATTAAGAATTATTTTGAGAGAATGAAGCCTTTTGAAGAAATGACAATTCTGGGATTGGAAACCACTGACAGAATGACTCTTCCTGATGGAAATCAGTGGCATGTTCGAATTGATAAATTAGGCTGTGATAATGAAGGAAATTATTTTGTATGTGACTACAAAACAAACTCAAGAATGAAGGACCAAGAAGGCAGATGCAGACAGACAGCTTGCGCTTTATTCTATTTGGGTTAAAGATAAATTCAAAGATGCTAAATCAGTAAAACTAGTTTGGCATATGCTTGCTTTTAATAAAGATGCGATTTCAGAAAGAACCGACGAGCAACTTGAAAAATTGCAAAATGAGGTTTGTGAAAAAATTAAAGAAATTGAAAATGCAAAAGAGTTTCCAAGAAACCAGACTGCGCTTTGTGATTATTGTGTTTACAAAGAACAATGCCCTTCATTTAAGCATGAAGTTGAATTAGAGAAAATAGAGGATATTAAAAAATTCAAAGAAGATGAAGGAGTTAAACTGGTTGATGAGTATGGAGAAATTAAATTAAAGAAAAAAGAAATTGAAGAAAAAGAAAACGAGTTTAAGAAAAAATTAATTGAATATGCAAGGCAGTTTGATATTGATATTGTCTATGGCTCAAATAAGAAATGCTCTGTTAAGGAGTTTGAAAAAATAGTTTTGCCTGAAGATAAAGAAGAGCTGATTAAAATTTTGAAGGAGAAGGGTTTATGGGATGAAATGAGTATGATTAATTTTATGAGATTGAATAGTGGGATTATAAAAGGGAGTTTGAATAATAATGAAATTAAAAAGATGGTTGATGTTGTTAAGGATTATCGGATTTCATTATCAAAGCGACGAAATATGGAGAGTGAGGGGGAGGAATGAAACACAAACAATTTGATTATTATATCTTTATTGATTTTTCTGAAAACTTGATTGGATATAACATTATTCACAAAGAAAAAATGTTTGAGTTGTTGCCGAAGATTTCGAAATTTGCTCATTATAAAACTCTTAGAAATAAAAGGGCATACATAAAATCAATCAGAAAGATTATTGATAAGAAAAAAATAATATCTTATTTTGTTAAACATAAGATAAGACAGATGCGAAACAATCTTGAGATTTATATGGATGTTTTTGATTTTATAAAAAAGAATAGGGATTGCATAATTTTTGTTTCAGTAGATAACAGCCAATATATCACCTTTAAAAAAAATGTAAAGATTTTTGATGGAGAGAATATAGTTATTAAAAAAGAGAGTGAACTTGTAAAAGGAACTCCTGAATATCGGGCAAGTTTGGTTTTGGATACTTTATTAAATGTTGAGAGATTAAAAAGATGCTGAAGATAAAATTAAAATGTAGGGTAAGGGCGTCCGTCAATCCTACTCCCCATACCAACGCAGAGCGTATATGGCTTTCGTCAGGTCGCTTTCCCCCGCATGTTTATTTAAATGGTTTAAATTATTTAAATGTTTTGGTTTTGTCTGGTAATGGCCTTGCAAATGTTTTGCAATTATCAGGAGGTTTGTGGGATGATTTTGTTACATTGAATTATATGAAGTTAAATAGCGTCGGAAGAAAAGGGGAGATTGATTTGGGGATGTTGAGGAGAAGGAAAGGAGTTGAGAGATAGGTTTAAGTAAACGAGGGGATATTGAGGAGGAAATATGAAAGAAAGTGATGTAGAGGAGATTGTTCGTGATCATCTTCTAAAAGAATATTTGCCCAAGGGATGGAAGTATATTAAGATTAACGAAAAACTAAAGAAAAAATCTGAGCATGGAGCAGATATAACCTTATACAATTCTAAAAAAGGAGATTACATTTTAATTGAAGTTAAAAAATGGTCAAATACTTGTGCTGCAAATCACAACTCATTTTACTGCCTATTTGGTCAGCTTCTTTCAAGAATTAATAAAACGCCTTCAGAAATATATTCTAAACGAAAGAAAATGGTTATTGCTGTTCCAAAGGAATATACTCAATTAATTGCTAAAAAATCAAAAAAGATGGTCGGAGGATGGGAGTTATTTGGGAAAATGACTAATTTAAGAATTTGGTCAGTAGATATGAAGAAAAAAGAGATAACAAAATATCACTGGAAAGATTTTTTAAAGAATAAGGTAAACGAATCAAAGGAGGAATAAGTTTTTATATAATCTTAAAATTTAGATAATATGGCAACACCTTCATACAGACAAAGAGTAGGTTTAATAGAAATCCGGAATAAAGAAAAAAAAGAAAGAGAAGAAAAAAAGAAAAGAGAGGAAACTAAAGAAGAGAATGTTATCTCTGAAGAAGAGCATAAAAAGAGGTTAGACAAATTGAAAGAATTAGGATTGGTTAAATAGGAACCGTACGAGATTGATTAGAGTAATCTATAAAAACCACATTATTTTATAATAGTTATGCCAAAAAAAGTTTCCAAAAATACTAAATCTGTATCAAGGCAATCACTAAATCTTACAGAGGAAAATCTTGAAAAGTTGAAAGGCATATTTCCAGAAATCTTTTCTGAAGGAAAAATTGATTTTGAGAAATTAAAAATTCTTTTAGGAAGTGAAATTGAGGATAGTGTTGAAAAATATAATTTTACATGGGCAGGACGGTCAAATGCTTTTAAGAATATTCAGACAACTGCAAAAGGAACTTTAATTCCAGATGAGAAGGATTCTGTCAATTTTGATAAAACAGAGAACTTGTTTATAGAGGGAGATAATTTGGAAGTTTTGAAATTATTGCAGAAACCTTATCAAAATAAGATTAAGATGATTTATATTGATCCTCCTTATAATACTGGAAAGGATTTTGTTTACAAGGATAATTTTAAAGATAGTATTGGAAATTATAAAAAGATAACTGGGCAGATTGATGAAGAGGGAAATAGAACAGACACAAATAAAGAGTCAAATGGTCGTTTTCATTCTGATTGGCTCACAATGATGTATCCAAGATTATATTTAGCTAAAAACCTTCTAAAAGACGACGGAGTTATTTTTGTTTCAATTGATGACCATGAAGTTCATAATTTAAGGAAGATTATGGATGATATTTTTGGCGAGGAAAATTTTGTATCGTGTGTAACAAGAGAAGCAATAAAAGGTGGAAGTCAATCTAGAGACATACGGAATGTTAATGACTATATTTTAATCTATACAAAGGATATGGATTCGACGGAATTTTCTGGATATGAAAAAGAAGAAGTTGTCTTAGATCTTGAGGATAAAAAAGGAAAATATGCTAGGGGAAGAGAATTAAACAAATGGGGTGCAGGTTCTAGAAGAGAAGATTCTCCTGGAATGTGGTTTCCAATCAAAGGTCCAAGAGGAGAAGAAGTTTATCCT
>JAGVXJ010000070.1 GCA_018303895.1 Candidatus Pacearchaeota archaeon | reverse complement strand
TACTTTTCCCAACGCTGGGTTTCCCGACAAGTCCAAGTAACATTATATTTTTGTTATTAAAAATTTAGTTATATCTTTTTTTAAAAAATCCAAACTATCTTCATTAGAAATTATTATATCTGCCATTCCAAAACATTCGGAAACATTTTGTCCGCCATCTCCTCCAGACCAATCAGCGTCGTCAACTTCCCTAAAAGATTCTTCCGTCAACAAGTCATCTCTTCTTCCTCTGTTCAAAAATCTTTTCAAACGGGTTTCATAACGAGCATCAATTCTTAAAAAATGAAATTTATCTTTGTACAATTCCTTAAAAAACTTGACTTGCCCGGGATATCTAAATCCGTCAATAACATGATTTTCTTTTTTATTTATTCGTGCAGAAATTCTTTTTGCCCAATAAGATTCGCCAAACTCGATTGTGAATTTCGCCCCTAATGCCTGCAAATTTTCACGCGTTATTTCAATTGACCGGGCATAAGCTTCCGTTCTTACTTCTTCGCCGAATGACAATTTAGTAAATCCATAACCTTCTGCCAAAATATTTACTACTTCTGATTTTCCTGCCGCGATTCTTCCCGTCAATCCAATTATCATAAAAATTCAAGAAATCCAGAATATATAAGATTAATTATTCGCCAAAATGTAGCAATTTAAATTCAAAACATTTTTAATTACTCTCAATCTAATCCATCTGATGAGTGAGAAAGTTGCGGTTGTGATTCCAACAAAAAATGAAGAAAAAACTTTGCCTTTCCTTATCAGTTCTTTGAAAGGTCAGACTTTACTCGGAATTAAAATTTTTGTCGCCGACGCGAATTCTTCTGACAAAACCCGCGAAATAGCGAAAAGGTATGGTTGCATCGTCGTCAAGGGCGGAACCCCAACAGAAGGTCGAAACAGCGGAGCCGAAAAAGCAATAAAAGAAAAAGCAGAAATTTTGGTTTTTATTGATTCGGATGCTATTCTCTCATCAAAAGATTTCCTGGAAAAATCACTCAAGGAGTTTCATAAAAGAAAACTTGACATTGCGGGAACTTTGCAGATTCCACTTGATTCAAAAATTAAATTAAATTTAAAAAATATTTTCAAATCTTGCAAACGTTCATACAAAATTAGATATAATCTTTTTTATGGTTTTGCAAATATTGGAATGAAACTGAATCAAAATAAAAAAAACCCTTTCATGCAGAATTGTATGTTTACAAAAGTTGAAGTTCACAAATCAATTCACGGATTTCAACCATTGGAATTTGGCGAAGATTCAAAATATTCCGAGGATGCAGTAAAAAAAGGATACAAGTTTGGAATTTTAGAAAGTTGTGGCAAAGTTTTTATTTCTCCAAGGAGGCTTGAGTCAAAAGGGTTTATTCACATGCTTTGGGTTTATGCTTATTTCAACATCAGCCGAATCATTTTCAAGCACGAATTTATTAGAGGAATAACACGGAGGAAATACTTTGACTAACTCAAAAAACTTTTTCAATTTTAATAAAGAAATTATTTTCGGAGAAATAGGAGCCTTGGTCGGAGCACCATCTGTAAGTTATCTCACTTCTCAAATGACTGAATCAGCGAATATAATTTCGTTCTCTGCCGTTGGTGGTGCAATTTTAGGGGCGGCATCATTTTGGCTTATTATGAGAATCTACGACGACACAAGAAATCACAAACTTTCTCTAAAAGAATTTGCCGAAGACATCGCCTACTTCACTCCAGTCGCATTTTTCTTAACCTGCTTGATTTATTATCCTCTCTTATTTTTCATTTCAAGATATTTAATTAGGCATTTTACTGGCGTGCTAACTTCAGTAGTTCTTTCTCAGTTTATCGCTTTCACTCTTTTTTTCATATCGATGAATGTTTACAGATATTTTCTTCTAAAAGTTGTCGGTAAAACGCTTTGATTTTAATTTAGAATTTTTGACGTAAAAAGTTTGTTGCTTATTCCAATGTCTGGATAAAAGTATTCTCCGCTTTTTCCGTTAATTTATACATCCCATCCTTAAATTCAACATAATTTCTTTCTTCTAAAAATCTAAGTGAAACGAAAGTCTGGAATCCTTTGAACATTTCTTCTTTTGGGTCAATAGGATAGGTGAGTTGTTTTTTGATTAACCCTTCAATACCTTCTCTAGAGTAATCGTATAATTTAAGCAGGGCACGAAGAATTTCAGCAGCGTCGGAAGCAACATTACTATTCACTTTTTCGACATCTTTTAACTTATTTGTTAAATTTGCTGAAAATGAATCGTTCCTCAATATTTTGACTCTTGTGTCTAAATCCATTTCAGATAAATCTATTTTTCATTTAAATTGATTTCTATACTGAAAAGATATGAGCCTACACGGATTTGTGCAGACATCAAAGATGTCTACGTCACACCTCGTAATCTCGGTGTGAAACTACGTTCAAATCCATTTCGCAAATTTAGTTTTTCTACCAGTGTAGTTTCTTTTTTCTAAAAAGAAACCCATGAGCCTACACGGATTTGAACCGTGGACCCCCGCCTTTCCTATTTCTCCGAAGAGAATGAAACTAAATTCCTAACGGAACTTATTCTTATAAGAGCGGTGCTCTAGCCAGGCTGAGCTATAGGCTCGAATGTGATGTTGAGCCTGCGAAACATCAGTACTTTTTGCTCAGATGGTTTCACGGAATTTTTATTCCAGTCTAGCCAGGCTGAGTTATAGGCTCGGATTGATAAAAAAACAATTATTACCAGATTTTTAAATTGTATGTTCTTCAAAAAACAACAAACCTTTTATATCATAACTCTTTTTTTCTTGTGATGTTAAAAATTGGTGTGGATGATGCCGGCCGAGGTCCGGTCATAGGCCCGATGATTTTGGCGGGAGTTCTCATCGACGATTCTTTTGAAAATGAATTAAGAAAAAACGGGGTAAAAGACAGCAAACAATTAAGTCAAAAACGTCGCGAACATCTTGAAGGATTAATAAAAGAAAAGGCAGAAAGTTTTGATGTTGAAATTATTTCTCCGGCGGAAATAGACAAAAAAACAGAAATGAATTTGCTCAATGAACTCGAAGCTGAAGCATGTGCGAGAATAATAAATAAGCTGAACAAAACTTCAAAAAAAATAAAAGTTATCGTCGATTGTCCGTCGGTGAGTATTGTTAAATGGAAGGATTCTCTTAAAATGAAAATTGATAATCTTTCAAACTTGGAAATCTCATGTGAGCATAAAGCAGACATAAATCATATTGTAGTCTCTGCCGCGTCTGTTCTTGCCAAATGCGTCCGTGAAAAGGAAATGGACAAGCTAAGAGAAAAATACGGCAGTTCAATCGGTTCAGGATATCCAGCAGATCCATTAACTAAAAAATTTCTAGAAAAAAACGCAAAGGCATTTTCTGACGACGGAATATTTCGAAAATCCTGGGCAACATGGAAAGACAACCAGAAAAAAGCCGAGCAGAAAAGATTGATTTAATTTTCGTTTTTATTCTGAAATACTTAAAAATCCCGATTTCTTCTATCATTTATGTCCTACGTGAAAAAACTGGTGATGCACGGTTTCAAGAGCTTCCCTAAAAAAACAGAGCTTCCGTTCAGCGAGGGAATTAATGTTATCATCGGTCCAAACGGCTCTGGAAAATCAAACGTTTCCGACGCGCTGTGTTTTGTTCTCGGGAGATTAAGTATAAAATCCATGAGAGCAGCGAAGGCAAGTAATTTAATTTTTTTAGGAAGTAAAGTTGCACCGCCCGCAAAAGAAGCAGTAGTTGAAATTGTTTTTGATAATAAGAATAATGATTTTGGTTTGGAAGCCGATGAGGTTTCAATAAAAAGAATTGTCAGAAGAAATGGTTTAAGCATATACAAAATAAATAATGAAACAAAAACGCGTCAGGATGTTCTTGCATTGCTGGCTCAGGCAGGAATTGACCCAAACGGATTTAACATAATTCTTCAGGGAGAAATTCAAAATTTCGTCCGTATGCACACCGAAGAAAGAAGAAAAGTTATCGAAGAAGTTGCCGGAATTTCAGTCTATGAAGTGCGAAAAGAAAAATCACTTAAGGAACTGGAAAAAACCGAGGAGAAATTAAAAGAAATTATGGCTATCTTAAGAGAAAGAACTGCTTACTTAAACAATCTTGAAAAAGAAAGACAACAAGCGTTACGATTTAAAAAAATAGAATCTGATGTTCAAAAATTTAAAGCGAGTATAATTTTCCATGATCTTTCAAAAAAGAAAAAAGAGTCGAGTATAATCCAGGAAGAAATTGAAAAGAAAATAAAAGAACTTGAAAAAATAAGAAAAAAAATTTCTGACTTGAAAACAGAAAATTCAACGCTAGACTCTAAAATTTCTAATATTAACAGCAATATTCAAAAAGAAACCGGACTCGAACAGGAACGCCTAAATCAAGAAATTGCGAATACTCGAGCTGAACTTGCTGGTTTGGCGGTTAGACTTGACAATTACGAAAAAAAGATTCTTGAAATTTCAAAACAAAAAGTGGAGTTTGAAGAATTTGTAAGAAATAATGAACTTTCGATAAAAGAATTGCAGAAAGAATCTCCGTCCCTGTCAAAGAAAAACAAAGAAATTGCTGAGAAAAAAAAAGAGCTTGAAAAACTTGAAGAACAGAGAAAAAAATTCTACATGTCAAAGGCAGAATTAAAATCTTTGAACGAGCGACTTTCTGATAAAAGTAATCTTCTTCAGAATTTTAATAATGAATCAACTTATTTGCTTAAACAAATTGAAAATATTTCTTTTGGTTTATTCGACAAAAAGACAAATCCTGTTCAGTTGAATGAAATTAAAAATGAATTAACAAAGAAAAAAGAACTGACTGAAGAACTTGTAAAACGGGCACTTGAACTTGAGAAAACAATTCATACTAATGACTATGAAATAAATCGTCAAAATAAAGTAGTTGAAAATATTGCTAAGCTTGATGTTTGTCCGTTGTGTAAAAGTAAAATTACTCCATTGCATATCAAAGAGATTTCCAAAGAAGTAAGTCCAAAAATTGATGAACTTAAAAAAATAACTGCTTTATCTCAGAAAGAACTTTCGGACATTTTAATGAAAAGAGAAAATCTAAAAAAAGAAATTGAATCAATGGCCATGGAAATTAATCGACGAGAATCAGACTTGATGAAAATTTCAGATATCAATTCAAAAAAAGATCAGATTAAAGTTATTTACGAAAAAGTTCAAAATGTTAAATCGGACCTTTCCGAATTTGAAAAAAGAAAAAAGAGTCTTGAAACAAATTTCGACGATAATTCTAACATTGAGCACAAATATGAACTTCTAAAAGTTGAATTACAGGAAATTTCATTGAGAACAGAAGAGAATGTTAATTCTGAAATTTCGTTTAAATCAAGAGAGCTTGAGAGGACGAAGCTTTCTTTGAAACAGCTTGTGCGTGATGAAGAAGATTTTTCAGAAGAGCTTGCAAAAATTAGAAGAATAATAAAAGAAAAAGTTGAACTGGTAGAAAAGAAAAAATTGCAGGAAGAAGAACTGGGAAAAAAATTCCAGAAATTTATTGGAGAAAGAGATAAGTATCAAATGACGATGCGTGAGAATGAGTCTTCTGTTATGAAAGAGCAAACTTTCTTTTACAGCATCGAACAAGAAGTCAATAACACAAAAATTTCGAAAGCAAAAGTTGACGCTGAAATTGAAAATCTCGAGATGGAAATGCTGAATTTCCCTAATGTTGAAATTATCAAAGGTAATCGAGAGAATATGTTTGAAAGACTTAATGCTTTGAAAGAAGATTTAATCAGAATCGGTTCTGTAAATCTCCGAGCATTGGAAGTTTATGACGAAATCAAAAAAGAATACGACGCTATAAATCAAAAAGTTGAAGTAATTGTAAAAGAAAAAGAAGGGATATTGAATATCATTCACGAGATAGATATCAAAAAGAAAAAAACTTTCCTCCGAACTTTGGAGTCTTTAAACGAGATATTCTCGAGAAACTTTGCACAACTTAGCACTAAAGGAGAAGTTTATCTCGAGCTTGAAAATAAAAAAGAACCATTTGAAGCAGGAGTCAGTATAATTGTAAAAACTGGACACGGAAAATATTTTGATGTAACCTCACTTTCTGGCGGAGAACAAACTCTTGTCGCTTTGAGTTTGATTTTCGGAATTCAGGAATTAAAACCTTACCACTTCTACATTCTCGACGAAATCGACGCTGCTTTGGATAAAAGAAACTCGGAGCGTCTCGCCGGGCTTCTGAAAAAATACATGACAAAAGGGCAATACATCGTAATCACACACAACGACGAAGTCATAAGCAACGCGACAAATATTTATGGAATCTCGATGCAAGAAGGCGTGAGTAAGGTTGTGAGTTTGAAGATTTAATATTCTTTTACTCCAATATAATCACTAAGTGTTCCTTTAAGCTTCGCTTTTGTCATCTTTACTCCAGGAGATTCAAACAAATCAGAAGTACTTGCTCCGTTTCTTGTTAAATCATAAAAAGTTTTTTCTCCAAATTTTCAAAGCAAACACGGAATTAAAGGAATCGTTTATCGTCTAACACCAAAAGGTAAAGAAGTAAAAGATTTTATTAAAAAGAATAATTAGTTGGTAGCTTTATTACATTTCCAGTCGTCGCCAAACAAATATTTATAAACTTCTTCTTATTCTTATTATTGCTTCAGGGAAAGCGCTAATCTGCTTGCAGAATCCCGCATTGTATTCCCTGTCGTTGCTTCGGCAACGCAGGTTTTTTTAAAATGGAACGAGTTTCAGTTTTTATCGATGGAGAGAATTTTCTTTATGGTATGAAATCAATAAATAAATTTTATAGTGATTTTCATTTTGATTTTAAAAAGTATATAATTAATTTAACAAAGGGTAGAAAATTAATTGATGTTTACTATTTTATTGCACCTCTTAAGCAAGAAATTACTCCTGAACTTTACAAGAAACAACAGAAACTTTTAACAAGATTAAGGCAGAAAGGAATAAAAACTATTTTGTGTAAAAGAACAAAAAGAGATAACAGCGACGGAACTCAAAGTCATAAAATAAAAGAAGATGATATAAGATTAGCTCTACAAATGCAAAAAGATGCTTATGAAAATAAGTTTGATATTGCAATATTAGTTAGTGGCGACGGAGATTTTGTGCCGTTACCAGAGTATTTATCCGAAAAAAGCAAGAAAATGGAAGTCGCTTATTTTGAAGGTCAAACTGCTTTTACCCTATTAAGAGTTTGTAACTTTAGGGTCTTCTTGATTAATAAAAAAATACTAAATAAGTTTTTTTATCGAGAGTAAATCTTCTTCTCCAGCTACCGCTAGTTTCTAAAAAATAATAAAAATAAAAAAAGTAAAAAAGAAAAAATAAAAACTTAAAAGTTTTAGTAGTAACTTTCGCCGAATTCTTCTGATTTCTCAGGTTTCTTTGAGATTAAAACAATCAATACTACAAGCAATACGATAAATACGATTGCTAATACGATTGTCAAAATCAAAATTGGATCAATTGCTGAGCTGCCCTTTTCTGCTTTCAAATTAAGGCTAACAGTATCGACTAGTTTCTCGCCAGAAAATACATTGACTGTAAAGTCGTATTCTCCTGCTTCAGATGAACTAGCAGTTACGTCAACACTTCTACTTGAACCTGCAGAAACCGCAACAACATTTTCTGAAACTGAAGTAGATACAGCTGATTTGTCATCAGTTACTATTCTGTAAACTTGAACTTGATCAGTTGGGTTAACTAAAAGAATACTGTAAACAGCTTCTCCGTTAACATCAACAGTCTTACTTGTAGCATCAACAATAACTGTTTTAGCGAAGTCGTTTGAAACAACGAACTCTGCTGTCTTAGTCATGTCAACACCGCTATCTGCCTTAACATTCACTTTCAAAGTGTATGTTCCAGCTTTAGCATCGTAAGGAACAGTCAAGTAAAGTCTTCCAGAAACAGTATCTTCTTTGTCGCAGTCACTATCGCTACAAGTTTCTATTGGAACTAAATCTCCGAAGTAACTAGACTTCTCAAGACCTAATTCAGCAACACTAACTGTAACGTAGATGTCGTCAAGGTTGTTGTATCCCATGTTCTTTAAAACAAGGTCTACTGAAAGAGTGCTTCCTGCTCTTATAGTCTGGTCCATAGTTACTGACTTAATCTCGGGGTTGTATGATGGTCTTTGAACTCTAACTGTAATATCTTCTATTTCAGTCTTTGAATTTTTACCATCAAGTTCTAAGTTAAGCAAAAGATCAGTTGAGATGTCGTCTTTCAATTCGAAAGGAACGTCAACTAAAACTGTCTTAGTGTACATCTTTCCTGCTTCAACGTCGAAGCTTGGAGACATTTCACTTGTCTTAACCTTTTCGCCCTCAAGCTCTGCTGAGAAAGTAACATCCGTGTCATTAACTAAAGAAGTGAAAGTAACTTTAACAGATACTTGTTCTCCAGCAATAACTGAAATGTCACCATTACTCACAAGATAGTCAGTTCCATTGTAGTACACTGCGTCGATTCCGTTAACTTTAACAGCAACATCATCAGACATTTCAAGAGCACTTACATTGGCAACTAATAGCAACAGACTTGCAATTGCCAAAAAAGAAACCAAAAGTTTCTTAGTTTGCATTGTTTGGTTTTTCATGTTATTTAATTGGGAAAAACCTTGTTTTTCCTTGTTCCTACGCGTTAAAAATTGTTTATAAACTTTATGGTGACAACACATATATTTGATTATATAATTATCAGCATATGACTGGCTGTTTGGACATTCAGGGATAAAAAATCGACTTTTTTGAAACCTCGTTTTATCGACGGTGATTTTGATAAATTTTCAGTGCTTCCGCTGAATCTTCAATCATTTCTGGACTTTCATTTATAATTGTAACTTTGGCATTTTTTGGAAGGTTTTCTATGAGTTCTTTTAGTCCATTTTCAGGGGTTTTTATGTGATTTTTTTCACCCTTTTCTCCATAGTTAATTCCTGAAAAATGTATGTGGAAATCAGAATAATCTGAAAACTTTTTGAACACTTTTTCAAATAAATATTTTTTTTCTCTGGCTAAAATATGTGCAAAATCAATACAAAAACTGCATCCAGTTTCTTTAACCAAACTCAAAATTTCATCAACACTTCCAAAAACATTAATTTTTCCAGTTGTTTCGGGAGCAAGTTTTGTTGTGAAGTTATTTTTCTTTCTTTCAGTTTCAAGTTCTTTCATTTGTTTTTCTATATTCTGGTAAGTTTCTTCTCTGGACATTTTTCCGTAAAATCCTGGATGAAAAACCACCACTTCTGCGCCAAGCCAAGTTCCAACTTTTAGACATTCAAGAATTCTTTCTTTGCTTTGTTCGATTTTTTCCGGTTCTTCAGAATTCAGATTTATCCAATAATGCGCGTGAATGCTTAATCTTATTCCAAGTTCTTTTGCTTTCTTTCCAATTTTTTCTGCATCATCTTTATTTTTTATATAAGCCCCATAAGTGAATGCAATTTCACAAGCTCTGAATCCAAGCCGATGATATTCTTCAAGATTTTTTATTGCGTCTTTAACCTGCCCGAGTCCGGCCGGGCCAAAACGAACTTCTGAATTTTCCATTAACTTCAAAAGAAAGTTTGGTATAAAAAATGTTTGTCACTGACTGTCTGAATAAAATGTGAGCATTTATATACGCTGATTTTAAACCAGAGTTATGGATAAAATGAATAACTTCCACGGATTTTTTCCCGGCGGATATATAAGAGAAGAAGCCAATCAAAATCCGATGGTAAAAAAAATAATTTCAGAAGTCGATAGACTAATCGCAGAAACAAATTTTGATTTTAACAAATATCAGGGCTTAGTCAAAGCAGTTCGTAAACAATCAGATTTATTATCTGAAACTTTTCAACTTAATTCTTTAGAAAAAAGATTAACTTTTATGAAAGCAAACGAGCATTTACTCAATGAAGGAGAAAAAGCAAGAGAAGAAATAAATAGAATGTTGTCTCCTTACTTTGAAAAATTATCTTCTGCCGGTTATGATGAAAAAGAGTTAAGGCATTGATTAAATAACTTTTTCCAGCTCAGTTGAAATTTGTCCGACGTTGCCGTAAATATATTCATGAAGTCTTTGAATTATTGCATTTTGAAATTCTTCTTTTAATAGTCCATGACATTGTGACAAATCAGATTCAGGATTAATTGAACTTCCAAGTTTAAGATAACATTGCATTGATTTTCCCTCGAGAACTTCTTTATCTCTCCCACCTTCTTTCAAACTTAATAATTTAACATCAACAACACATTTTTCATTTTCTTTTCCGGTGATAGTATATTTCCATATTGCTTCTTTTCCGTCGTTGGTGAAAACAGTTTTCGAACATTTTTCCTGATGCCCGATATAACACGCCATGTCTTTGCACGGAGTGTTAAAAAAGAAAGTGAAATAAATTGCAATTAAAACAACAATTATTAAAACAATTATCCCTAAAATTTTCCAACCTCTTCCTTGATGATGCATAAATAAAAACAGCAAACAGAATATTTAAAGGTTTTCAGTATTTTCTCTCGCCAATTTCTTTAAGTTTGCGCGCCATTTTCCGGTAAGCCTGATATTGGCTTTCCAACATTTCTGGGCTGAGACCATTCGCGGGTTTATTTCTATCAACAGGAGAGATGAAAATATCTGTTTTTTTATTTTTGTGAGTTTCTGATATTGGTTGGGAATTTAAATTCATAAAATATTCTCCCATAGGAAAGTATTTTACTTTTGAATCTGGGAAAGCATCTTTGAAAACTTCTTTTACAAACCTTCCACTTTTTCCTGTGCTTTTAAATTCATCTAGAATTAAAATTCTTTTATTTTCAAAATATTTTTTATTAAACCCCTTAAGAACCTTTTTTGAATATTGTTTTTTCATTCTCGAAAAGTTTTTTCTGTAATACTCTTTTCCTTCTCTATCATACCAGGGTCTTTTCCATTTTTCTCTTCCAATGTTAACAAAAAATGTTGGGGGCATTCGTTCATTTGGATAAAACACTTTCCATCTTGCTCTAATTAAATGCTGGTAAACTCTAGCACTTTCATCTAAGAAAACTAAAGTGTCATACTTTCCCGAGTGTATTTCACTTACAGTTTTAGTAGCCACTATCTGAAAATCCTCTGAGTGATATTTCATTGCCTCGTCGATTGCATCAGTCTCATCTTCAACTTCATCTTCCAGCGTCGTCATAAACATTCCAACAATCGCTAGAACAAATCCCAAAAATAAAAAATATCCTCCACGGAAGATTAATGAACTTGAAATTGCAAATCCAGTCACACTAGGAGAAAAACTAATCAATATTATTGCCAGTCCAATCCAAGACAAAAAAATTCCCATCACTCTTTTTTTATTCATTAAATTATAAGGAGAAAGAAGTTTATTAATTTTTTTAAAGAATTAATATCTCTTTTTGCAATCTGGGCAGTATCTAAAGTTTGGTTCAGGTAATCTAAAAGTATATTCTCTCTCATCGTCAGGATCAAATCCTGGTGGAAGCCCTTTTCCGTAATTATTTTTCTTTTTTGCCTTGGCTATTAAATTAGGTATGTCTTTGGCCCACTTTTCTCTCATCTCCTTAGTAATTTTAGTTGGGGGTTTTGGTAAATCATCTTTTCTTATTTTTTTGTCTATACTCATAAAAAAATAAACAAAAAGAAGTTTATATAAATTTATGTAAAAATAATCTAACAAATAAAAAAAATAAAAACTCACTGCAAAAACAGTGAGTGTATAAAAATTAAAAGCTTAACAAATTAATATTATTGCTTGTCGCAGAAAAATTCTTTGCAACTATATTTTTGCATCCGACATCTTCTGCAGCGCCGATAACTGAACTTGTAACTGTGCCGTCGATAACTATTGCTTTTGGTTTCTTTGAAATTCTATTCAGAGTACCAACAAGAGTTTTAACTGTAACAGCTCTCATTTCTTCGAGATTCTCATCAAGAATTATTGCCTTTCCGCTTCCCTCATTTCCCTTGAAAATTTTTTCAAGTTTTTCTGTTTCAGCGTCACTAAGTTCTTCGTTTTCTGCTGGCTTTGAAACCGGCATTGGCTCTTCTCTTCTTTGATGGTATCTTGAATCATATGAATTGCTTCTGTTTCTTGCAAGATATTCTTCAACAGTCATCTTCTTTCTAAGCGTCATAAGAATTTCTTTTCCCATCAGCTCTTCGACTTCTTTTCCGTCGGGAGCAATTGCAATGTACTTAATCTTTGCATTGTCAAGAACGTTTTGGATTATTAATTTTCCACCACGGTCTCCATCAACATAAAGAGTTATTTCCTTATCCTGAGAAAGTTCTTTTATTCCTCTCGGAAGTTTGGTTCCATTCATTGCAACAACATTTCTTACGCCGTTTTTCATAAGATTCACTAAATCAGCACGACCTTCGACAAGAATTATTTCTGGTCCTGAGATATCTCCGCAAGGAGCTTTGTCTTCACCGTATTCAGCAACCTCTCCAAGTTTGAAATGACTCTTTATCTCGTTAGAAATTTCTCTTGAGTCCGTTGAACCTTGAATTTGTGTTAAAAGTTTTTTTGCTCTTTCAACAATATAATCTCTCTTGCTTCCTCGAACATCTTCAATTTTTTCAATCTCAATGTGGGCATCACTTGGACCAATTCTTTCTATTGTTTCAATCGCTGCTGCAACCAAAGTTGTTTCAGACTGATCTAACGCAGTAGGAATATGAATTTTTCCAGTAGTTCTTCTGTCAGCTCTTTCAAGATCGACTTCAATTCTTCCGATTTTTCCTTCCTTCTGAAGTTCTCTCATTTCGAGTTCGTTACCAAGAAGACCTTCGGTCTGTCCGAATAAAGCTCCGATTACGTCCGGCTTTTCAAGTGCGCCTTCTGCTGTGAAGTTTGCATGTATCATATATTTTATCGATACTGGACTTACTTTCGCCATTTTGGTTCTCCAAAATGGTTACTGAAAATCTTTGCATTTTCTATTGCCATTTTATTTTGTTTTCTCCATTTGTTTAATTTTTTTAAACCTTAAAGGTTTATTGGAGTGAAAATTTTGTTTTTCACTCAGTAATCAATGCCAAAAAGTAAAATACTCTGTCATTGATTATAGAAAAATATCTTTTAGAACCAGTGCTCTGGTTTCGTACTAATACACAAGGCCGATTTCCGTCGGGAAAGTGAATGTGAGTGTGAATAATCTAATAAGGATATTTTCCTAATAATTAAGAATAGGAAAGGCGGTTTAAAAATGTTTTGGGAAAGTCTGAGAAGTGTCCCCACTTCTTTTTAAACTTCAATAAATTATTTTTAGTATGGAATTTGAAATTGATGTTTCGGGTGAAGATATTTTCAACAAAGATTATACAATTTGCGTTGCCAATCGAGACAAAATTATCAAAGGATTTAAGTTTTCTGAGAGTTTAATCAGCCCTTTATTGTCGAGGTATAATCAGGGAATGTATAAATATTCTAATTCTAAAAAAGGAAAATCTGATATGAAAATAAGAGTTTATTGTGTTGTGATATATCATTTATTCAAGTCACTTAATCTTTCTGGAGAAATTTCTTTGAACATTTGTAGAGATTTTACTGGGAGAGAAGATGATATTCGGAAGTCTTTAACTTACTTTCTTGAAAAAGAACTTGGGCTGAAATTGAACGGCAGAATTTATTTTTGCACTTTAACAAAAGAATCTAATGCACACCATTATTCTTTTCTTATGAGATTTGATAATAAGAACCAGATGAAAACTTATCTAAAAATAAGTCTCGAAGATATCGAAAAATTTCTTAAAAAATAAATGTACCAACGGAGACTACAAGAGTATCGCAACCCTAGTTTACCCTTTCAGGCTCGGTTAAACCTTACTGAACGAATGCCCTAGCAGTTGGCACTTCTTTTAGAGAGTATTGAGGTTTAAATAATTTTCGGAGATGAAATTTATTCCAATAATTTAGCCTTTTCCGGGGCTTCTTCAATCAAAAGAGAAAGTCCTGTTTTAAGATTAGACAATGCTTCATCAACAGTTTCCCCGAAGTCGCTGACCCCTAATTCAGCGCAATTAACAACAAACATTTTTTTATTGTCAACTAATTCTTCATGAATCGTAACATTACAAGATAATTTGTTTTCCATATAGAGTGAGAGAATTAAAATTTTATAAATGCATTGTTTTCTTACGTCTTTATTCAGTTTCTAACTAAATTAACTTCTCTAAGATTTACATTTCTTTTCTTAAGTGCAGAGTCTACTTGTTTATCGCTACAATTTTTTGTTGTTATTCTTTTAATCCTTCCCAACAAATCTCTTTGGATATTCATTTCGCATTTGTTGTTCATATTTCTTTTCCTCCTTTTTATCTTCAGTTTTATTTATTTGATTCCTAGAAATTATCTCTTTTTATAAATCCTTTCTAAAGAAAATTTTAGTAAAATTACTTTATCCAAGGCGTTTTTCTTCTCTGTCCGTTTTGTCCACTAATCATATACTCCTTTTTCTTACCTAACTTTTCATACAAACCCATCAATCTTTCTTTGATTTCTTTTTTTTCAAAATCCGAAAGTCTTAGTTCAAGCATTTTTTCATAAACCCGAACTGCATTGCTTCGTTTCAGCTGGCTTTCATAATTTTCTGCTTGTTTTCTATAAAGTTCTTTTATTTTATTGTAAATCCATGCTCTTTCTTCGGAAGTCATATTCGCGTAACCTTTCTGGATAGTTTTATCGACGTGTTCAAAAAATCCACCGCTTATCAACGACTCACATTCTTTTACACAGAAAGAACCTTTTTCAGCGTCCTTGAGTGAATAAATCGCCGCGTTGCTGTATGATTTCGCCGCATCGAAAAACATTCCTTTTTTTTCATAAATTCTTGCCAGCTTTAAATAAATAAATTTTTTCATTTCACTTGTAATTTCTCAACACACTTTCTATCTCGCTGTGCGTCATATTCTTATTTAGCATAGCAAGACACCGAAAACAGAGTTTTTAAGATTTTGGAGAATTAAAGAATAATTTAGGCAATCCTTTTTTTGCTCTTTTTTCATTTATTTCTGTGATATATTCTTCTCTTTCATCATTTAGCATATCTGGAAATGCTTCATGCAATTCTTTTACGAATTCATAATCTTCTCTTCCTGCATCAGTTTGTATATATCCTCTAACATCCCATCCCTCTTTTTGAGTTATTCCAAAAATTTTTGGGAAATCATCAAATAAGTGGTTTGCTGAAAGTATTTCTAAACTTTCTGCAGTATAAACTCTTTGTTCATCATTCCATACCCCATAATTCCATGGGACGTCAGTCAAAAGCTTGCGATTCTTCTTACACGCTTTGAAAATTTTTCCCATTATTTCAATAAAATCTTCTGTTTGAGTTTTCATTTTATTATTTCCAGTATTATTTTTACTATTCCTTCAGTTTTAATCACAGAACTATCAAAAACAGTTTCTCCCAAAACTTTATGCGGATTTTTCCAATACCTTTCGACATCTTCATCAGTTATTTTATATTTTATATCGGGAATTTCTCTAATCCTACTTCTTTGCTGACAAACTTCAAGTGGAGGATAAAGCAAAAAAGAAAACAAATTGTAATTATTTTTTGAAGCAAGTTTTTTGTAACTTTCATATTGCCCATGAATTGAGGAATGAATGTCTGCGATGATGTCTCGTTTCTCTTTCATCAATAAATTTGCTAAATATAACGTCGTATCAAAAGCAATTTTGTCTCGCCAATCAGAACTCATTCGATAATCAATCGCTCTTTTTATAGAATCCTGGTCAACCAAACTAGATTCTTCCAAATTTTCTAATAGAGCTCTTGCCGTCGTTGATTTACCCGCACAAATCGGCCCGCGTATTAAAATTAATCTTTTCATTCTAAAAACTATTTTCCCAATGCTAAAATTTCTTCTGGCAAAATCCCCTTCCAAGTGTAAAACCGCCCAAGTACCGTTGTAAATTCTGAATTCTTAAATTTAGAATTAATATAATCTGCAATTTGTTTTGGGAGAGGAAAACCCTTTGACATAATAATTAACTCTCTCGCGTCCGAAGAATAATTACATCCAACCCAGCAATTTGGGTCGAATATTCCAGGATTATCAAAAGTCACATCATAAGTTGCTCCTGGAATTTGGTCCCGAGTTCTTAGATTATCAATCCGTAATCCATCTACATTACTAAAAAGATTTTCTAATCCCCGAATTAATTCTTCTTTTTTTATGGATTGTCTTTGATTAACTTTCTTTGGGGCAAGATATTCTTCTCTTGAAACTTCTCCCATAGCCACGCGCAAAGCGCCGACAGAATTCATAAAATTTACTGTCTTAACAATTTCGTCTGGTTTTAACATTTTATTTTGGGGTTAATTTACTTTTTAAATTTTATTTTTCTTCCATCAACTTTTTTTTAAATTCTTCCAAATCTTTTTCCAACTTGCTTTTTCCTTTAATGTGTAACTGTCTTGAACTACGAACAGAACCATAAACCATTTCTCCGTCGCGTTTTTTATTTTGTTCATTAGAATATATGTAATCTACAAGCCATCCTCCAGCTGTACTATTTACTATTTTATACTTTTTTGATTCTAAAAAATTCGAGAATAAATTTGCTTCTTTTCTACTTAGAACATATGTAATTGATACTATTTCTTTCATTTTAATTCCTTAGAACTATTCTCTAAAGTCAACCACCTAAAAATTATTTACTGCTTTTTCTTAGTAATCTCAATACACATACCAGCTGCAACAGTTGCACCAGCATCTCTTACTGCGAATCTTGCCATGTAAGGATTTGCCTTTTGAGTTTCAAGACACAAGTTTCCAATTGGTCTTATTCTAACTTTAGCAACATCTCCATTCTTTAAGAAATCAGGATTCTGTTTTATAACTTGACCAGTCTTAGGATCAATCTGTTCAATCAATTCTACAAACTGACACGGAACCTGAGCAGTGTGAATATGGAAAACAGGAGTATATCCTTTTGCTAAAACCGTTGGATGGTTAATAACTGCAATCTGTGCGATGAATTCCTCAACAATTGAAATCGGTGAACTAGCGTCACAAATAACATCTCCTCTTGCAATATCTTTCTTTCCAACTCCTCTGATATTAATTCCAACATTATCTCCTGCTTGAGCTTCAGGAAGTGCTTCATGATGCATTTCAACAGTCTTAATTTCACCAGGAACACCCTTTCCAGTTCTTCCAGGTAATACTATAACTTTTTGTCCAGGTTTCATAATTCCTGTTTCAATCTTTCCAACTGGAACAGTTCCAATTCCGGTAATTTCATAAACATCTTGAATCGGCATTCTCAAAGGTAAACCAGTAGGTGGCTCAGGCATTGGGAACATATCTAATTGTTCTAAAATAGTTGGTCCCTTATACCAAGGCATTTTGTCTGATTTCTTAACAACATTATCTCCCATTTGTCCGCTAACAGCAAGGAAAGAAGTAGTTTCTGGATTTATTCCAACTTGTTTCAAAAGTGCTGAAACATCTTCTTTAACTTTTG
The DNA here is from genome assembly GCA_018303895.1 of Candidatus Pacearchaeota archaeon. GTDB lineage: Archaea > Nanobdellota > Nanobdellia > Pacearchaeales > GW2011-AR1 > CABMGN01. The sequence goes on along the minus strand of JAGVXJ010000070.1, from coordinate 1,106 downwards.
TGAATTTTGGCTCTTCATACTTTCCCATATCCATTTTATTGACGATGATAGCAACATTTTTTACACCCATAGTTCTTAACAACCACAAATGTTCTGTTGTTTGAGGCTGAACCCCATTCATTACATCAACTACAAGGAAAGCAGCATCAGCTTGTGAAGCTCCAGTAATCATGTTCTTAACAAAGTCTCTGTGACCTGGTGCGTCGATGATTGTAACTTCGAATTTTTGTGTAACAAGTTTCTTGTAAGATAAGTCAATAGTAACTCCTCTTTCTCTTTCTTCTTTAATATTATCCATAACGTAAGCGAATTCAAAACCAGCCTTATTATATTTAGCAGCTTCCTCTTTCAATTTCTGCATTTGCTGTTCTGGAATCATTCCTGAATCGTACATCAATCTACCAATACAAGTTGATTTTCCTGCATCAACGTGCCCAACGAAAACAACATTTAGATTTGGTTTTGTTTTAGCCATGTGAAATTATTGAAAAAGTATATTTATAAACTTTTCGGAGATTTTTTGAGATTTATTTTTCCCGACGGGATATTTTTTCTGAAATTTATTTTAAAACTTTTCTTTCCGTTTTCTTTATTTCTTTTTCCATCCACAAACTTGGAAGTCTTCCAGAGATAACTGCAAAAATCATTCCAACAACTGCAATGAAAAATTCTCCAAACCCGATTAGCATTCCTACTGACGCTGAAAACCAAATACTTGCCGCCGTCGTCAAATTTGCAATATGATTACTTTTGTCTACCAAAATTATTCCTGCACCAAGAAAACCAATTCCAGTCACAATCTGCGCTGCAATTCTTGCCGGTTCATTCGGGTCCATCATCAACGATAAATAAGTAAAAATCATCGCTCCGCCGGTAACAAGCAAACTCGTTCTGACGCCATAAGGTTTTCCTCTTAATTCTCTTTCTAGTCCAATAATAAAAGCAATAATGAAAGTCACCCCAAATTTAATAAGAATATCCTTGTGAGCTAGAAACACCTCTTGAATCATAATCAACATAGACAAAACGTATTTATAAAAATTGTCTTTATAGAAATTCGAAAAATCAAAATAAAAAATATTAAAAATCTAAAATAAAATTAATTT